>NZ_LGQY01000049.1:0-52095 GCF_003116065.1 Azospirillum sp. TSO5
GGGGTGGCCACCCCCAGCAGCTCGATCCGTCGGAGACACTATAAGCCAAACTCAACATACAAGGGATGGGGAGGGGGCAAACCGTCGCCCCCCTCAATGCCGAACCGGCCCCGCCACCCAATGGCTGACGATGGTCTCCGCCTGGGCCGGCGGGATCTCCGGATGGTGATAGCGATAGACCGTCACCGCCGCCTCCAGCGCATAGCGTTCCGGCTGGCCGCAGCGGCACAGGCCGGAGTAGCAGCGCTGCACCGCATCGCGGCAGGCGATGGCGTCGGCAATCGGCTGATCGGCCTCGAAGAAACGGGGATCGGTCATGGACGCTCCTCCTCATCCCGGGCGCCGTCACCGGCGTCGTCCAGCGGCACGCCGTAGATTTCCAGCCGGTGGCCGACGATCTTGTAGCCGAGTTCGTGAGCGATCCGCTCCTTCATCGCCTCCAGTTCCGGACTGGCGAATTCGATGATCCGGCCGGTGCGGGTGTCGATCAGGTGGTGGTGGTGGTCGGCCGTCGCCTCTTCGTAGCGCGCACGCCCATCGCCCAGATCGACGCGCTCGATCACCTGCGCGTCTTCCAGCAGCCGCATGGTGCGGTAGACGGTGGCGATGGAGATGCGCGGGTCGATCTGCACGGCGCGGCGATGCACCTCCTCGACGTCGGGGTGGTCATCCGCCTCCGACAACACTTGCGAGATGACGCGGCGCTGCCCGGTCATCTTCAGCCCCTTCTCCATGCACAACGCTTCCAGACGCGACGTCATAACCCCAACCCTGGTCTTTGCTTGCCGATACCCCCATCATACTGAAAACCGTTCGCAATCCCAGAGCGGTTTCGCAGCGACGCGAAGTCGCGACCCTGCCGGCCGCTCACCCGCGCCGGCCAATATGGAGGACCCACCGGAATGCCCCGCACCTTGTTCCGCTCCTCGTTGATTCCGGCCCTGCTGCTCGCAGGACTGTCGCTGGCAGCCGTTCCCGCTCTCGCCCAGCAGTCCGCCCCGGCCGCCCCGGCGCCCGCTCCCGCCGCCCAGGCCGCCATCGCCGATGCCCAGGGCAAGCCGCTGGGCACCGTCACCTTCACCAAATTCCCGCACGGCATCCTGGTGCATGGCCAGCTGGAAGGGCTGCCGCCGGGCTGGCACGGCATCCACATCCACGAAAACGGCGCCTGCACCCCCGACTTCAAGGCGGCCGGCGGTCATTTCGCCGCGCAGGGCTCCAAGCACGGTCTCGAATCCGAGCACATGCATTACGGCGAGCTTCCCAACATCTGGGCCAACGAGGCCGGCAAGGCCGGGTTCGAGGCGATCACCCACATGGTCAGCCTGACCGACGGCGCCGACGGCCTGTTCAAGCAGGGCGGCACCTCGATCATCATCCACGCCCAGCCCGACGATTACCTCAGCCAACCGGCCGGCAACTCCGGCGACCGCCTCGCCTGCGGCATCATCAAGAAGCCGTAAGCCCCGACGGACGGCACCGGGGCGCGACTATATGCCGCAGGATTGCGACGCCGGCTCGCGCCCCCTCTCCTCCCGTCCAGCCTCCGCTTGATCCTCCCGAATCGGCAGGCGCACCCCTGCCGCGCGACGAGTTTGCTTGCCAAATCAAGCCACCGGCCCTATCTGTCCGGGGTCGGACGGCGCCCGGCGCCGCGCAGGACTTGCGCTCGCCTGATCGCCCGCCGCCCGACGGCTCCGCGCCAACCCGCCGCGGAGCGCGCAAGCCCGGCCGCTCCCTCCTGGCGCGGCCCCCATTCTGGTGACCAGGACCATCGCTTCCATGACCGAATTTTCCGGCCTCGGCCTGATCGAGCCTCTTCTGCGCGCCGTCGCGGAGGAGGGATACTCCACGGCCACGCCGATCCAGGCCGGCGCCATCCCGCTTCTGCTGGCCGGCCGCGACGTGCTGGGCCTCGCCCAGACCGGCACCGGCAAGACCGCCGCCTTCACGCTGCCGATGCTGCAGCGGTTGTTCCAGAACAAGAAGCGCGTGGCCGCCAAGTCGCCGCGCGCCCTGATCCTGACCCCGACGCGTGAGCTGGCGCTGCAGATCGGCGACAGCTTCACCACCTACGGCCGCCATCTGCCGATCCGCCGCACCGTCATCCATGGCGGCGTCGGCCAGAGCCCGCAGGTCGCCGCCATCGCCCGCGGGACGGAGGTGCTGATCGCCACTCCCGGCCGCCTGCTCGACCTGATGGCGCAGAACCACGTCAATCTCGGCGGCATCGAGCTGTTCGTCCTCGACGAGGCCGACCGCATGCTCGACATGGGCTTCATCCGCGACGTGCGGAAGGTGGTGGCGGTTCTGCCGAAGGAACGGCAGACCCTGCTGTTCTCCGCCACCATGCCCGACGCGGTGGTGGACCTCGCGAACAGCATCCTGACCGATGCCGAGCGCATCGAGGTGACGCCGCAGTCGACGACGGTGGAGCGCATCAACCAGCGCGTCCTCTTCGTCGAGCGCAGCGACAAGCGCCGTCTGCTGGCCGACCTGCTGGAAGACAGCGCGATGGCCCGCACCATCGTCTTCGCCCGCACCAAGCATGGCGCCGATCGCATCGCCGACCATCTGAAGAAGGCCGGCATCGCCGCCGACGCCATCCATGGCGACAAGTCGCAGTCGGCCCGCGTGCGCGCGCTGGAAAGCTTCCGCGCCGGCGAGCTGCGGGCGCTGGTGGCGACCGACATCGCCGCGCGCGGCATCGACATCGACGGCATCAGCCACGTCATCAACTTCGACCTGCCGAACGAGCCGGAAAGCTACGTCCACCGCATCGGCCGGACCGCGCGCGCCGGCACCGACGGCAGCGCGGTGTCCTTCTGCGACCATGAAGAGGTCGGCTATCTGAAGGACATCGAGAAGACGATCCGTCAGCCGATCCCGTCCGACACCACCCACCCCTACCATGCGGTGGACGTGGCGCAGATCCACGCCTCCTCCAAGCCGCCGCCCCGCCCCAAGGCGCCGGGTAGCAACCGCAACCAGAACAACCGCAACCAGCAGCAGGCCCGCCCGGCGAACGCCGCGGCGAAGGCAGCCCCGAAGGCGGCGCAGCAGCCTGCCAAGGCTCCGCAGGCCGCCAAGACCCCGCAGAAGCCCGGCAAGCCGGCCGGTGCGCCGCGTCCGGACGCCGCCCGCAACGACCAGAACCGCCACGACCGCCGCCCGGCTCCGCATGCCGTGTCGCACGGCAACAGCCAGGGCAACGGCAAGCAGGCGCCGCGCGCCGCCGGCACTCCCGGCGGCAACACCCCGCTGCGCCGCAAGCCCAGCGCCGCCTGATCCGCGCGACGCCGACAAAAGAAAAAGGCCCCGTCTCTCGCCGAGACGGGGCCTTTCTCGTTCAGAGACGCTGTCGTCAGCCCTGGGCTTCGGCCGCGAGCGCCGCCTGCACCGCCGGACGGACGCCGACGCGCTCGCTGAAGGCGGCCAGATTGGCGAAGGGCGACAGGTCCACGCCCAGATGCGGGACCCAGCGCAGCACGACGAATGCATAGGCGTCGGCCACCGTGAAACGCTCGCCGGTCAAGTAGGTCTTGCCTTGCAGCCCCTGATTCAGCACCGCCAACTTGGCGGTCAGCGTCTGCCGGGCAATGTCCTTGTAGGCATCCGGCGTGTTGGGACGGAACAGCGGCGAGCAGCCCTTGTGCAGCTCGGTCCCGATGAAGTTCAGCCACTCCAGCACGCGGTAGCGCTCCAGGCTGCCGGCCGGCGGGATCAGGCCGCTATCCGGGACCTTGTCCGCGATGTACTGCGCGATCACCGGCCCTTCGGTCAACAGGCCACCCTCGTCCAACGCCAGGGCCGGCACTTGGCCCTTCGGGTTCACCGCAAGGAAGTCGCTGCCGTCGGCCAGGGTCTTGGCCGCGAGATCGACCTTCACCAGATCGAAGGGCAGCCCGGCCTCGCGCAGGATGATGTGCGGCGACAGCGAACAGGCGCCCGCCTTGTAGAAGAGCTTCATGTCTCCGGAACCCTCATTGGGTGGTTGGGTCCCAATGGCTACTCCAAAGGGACCGGCGCTGCCACCTTTCCTGAGCAGGTCAGACCGCCTGCGCCGCCAGCTTCCTGGCCTGACGGTCGATGAACCACCATGCCCCGCGCGAGGCGACGCTGCACAGCCGCGTGTGGGGCTTCAGGCCACAGGCCTTGAACACCATGGCGATGGCGCGGTCGACATGCTTGCGGCGATAGCGGCCGAAGGCGCGGCGCTTGTAGGCGGCGTTGTAGAGCTTGTGCTCGTACGCGGCGTCGGCCGGGGCGTTGGCGGCGTAGTAGGCGTAGGCCAGCTCATCGTCCTCCGACTCGCCGATGCGCGACAGCGCCACCTTCAGCCGCTGCACCTTGTTCAGCCCTTCGCGGTCCAGATACTTCTTGGCGTAGGTGTAGAAGATCTTGTAGTGGCGCAGCTCGTCGGCGGCGATGTTGCGGCAGATCTCCTTCAGCACCGGCTCGTCGGTCGAATCGCCGATGGCGGCGTAGTAGGAACTGGTGCCGGTCTCCACCATGCAGCGGGCGATCATCTCGCCGGTGCGCGAGCCGCGGACCGAGGCGTCGAGGTCGATCGGCACGCGGTAGCCGGCGCGGAAGCGCTCGACCGCCGCGCGGAAATCAAAGGTCGGATCGACCAGCTCGGCCCAGCGGCCCAGCGCCTCGCCATGCTGGACCTCCTCGATCGCCCAGCCGCGGGCGGCCTCCTGGAACTCCGGATCGTCCTTGAAGACGTTGCACAGATAGGCTGTGTAATCGTCGGCGTTGAATTCCACCAGGGCCGCCGCCTTGATCAGCGGGACCAGATCGGAATCGATCTTGCCGGCGTCGAAACGGTCCCAGGGAAGCTCGTCGATCCGCCAATGCGCACGCGCCATGTCCGCTCTACCGCCTCGTTCTGGGCCGCGCTGCCGTTGCGGCCGGTTCATATCGGGAAAGGGTTCGCCGCTCCCATGTCCCCGCCTTTATGCCGTCGGGTACGGCGGGGTTCACGGTTCAGGCCTTCGAATGTAATCGCTCTTTTTCGCCATGCAACCAAGTCGCAACGCGAACGGGCGGCCTGGATGCCCAAGCCGCCCGTTTGACCGAAGAGATATATGCCGTTGGCTCCAGGATCCCGCACAGACGGGAAGCGTGCCGACGGCCTCCGCTCAGTGAGCGGAGGTCTGGGTCAGCGCGTCCAGCTTGGCGCGCGCGACGGCCAGCTTGGACTCGGCGGCAGCGCGCTCGGCGTCCGACTTGCTGTCGTCCACGTCCTCGGACAGATCCTTGATCTGCTTCTCGACCGCGGCGCGGTCCAGATCGGTCAGCGCCACCGCTTCCTCGGCCAGCACGGTGCAGCGGGCCTCGGTGACCTCGGCGAAGCCGCCGGCGACGAAGACGCGGTCGACCACGCGGTCGCCCTCATAGACGTCGATGACACCCGGACGCACGGTCGAGATCATCGGCGAATGACCGGCGAGCACGCCGAAATCGCCTTCCGAACCCGGCACCACGACCATGTCCACGGGCTGCGACTTCAGCAGCTTTTCCGGCGAGACCAGCTCGAATTCGACTTTATCGGCCATGGGTTTCCTGGTGCCTCTTCATAGGAACCCCCTCCCCCGATGACGGGGGGAGGGGGTGTGCTGATGTCGATTTCCGCCCGGCTTTCTCATGCCCCTTCTCAGGGCCGATGGAGCCGGGTCGGAATGCCGCAATCCCGGATGGGGATCAGGCGGCGGCCAGCTTCTTGGCCTTGGCGATCGCCTCGTCGATGGTGCCGACCATGTAGAAGGCGGCCTCCGGCAGGTGATCGTAGTCGCCGTTCACGATGCCCTTGAAGCCCTTGATGGTGTCTTCCAGGCTGACCAGCACGCCCGGCGTGCCGGTGAACACCTCGGCGACGTGGAACGGCTGCGACAGGAAGCGCTGGATCTTGCGGGCGCGGGCCACGACCAGCTTGTCCTCTTCCGACAGCTCGTCCATGCCCAGGATGGCGATGATGTCCTGCAGCGACTTGTAGGTCTGCAGAACCTTCTGGACCGAACGGGCGACCTGGTAGTGCTCCTCACCGACGACGCGCGGGTCGAGGATGCGGCTGGTCGAGTCGAGCGGGTCCACGGCCGGGAAGATTGCCATTTCGGCGATCGAGCGCGACAGCACCGTGGTGGCGTCCAGGTGGGCGAAGGAAGCGGCCGGGGCCGGGTCGGTCAGATCGTCGGCGGGCACGTAAATGGCCTGCACCGAGGTGATCGAGCCCTTCTTCGTCGAGGTGATGCGCTCCTGCAGGGCGCCCATGTCGGTGCCCAGCGTCGGCTGGTAACCCACCGCCGACGGGATGCGGCCCAGCAGAGCCGACACTTCCGAACCGGCCTGGGTGAAGCGGAAGATGTTGTCCACGAAGAACAGCACGTCCTGGCCTTCCTCGTCGCGGAAGTATTCCGCGAGCGTCAGGCCGCTCAGCGCGACGCGGGCGCGGGCGCCCGGCGGCTCGTTCATCTGGCCGTACACCAGGGCCACCTTGGAGCCCGGACCGTCGAGCTTGATGACGCCCGACTCGATCATCTCGTGGTAGAGGTCGTTGCCCTCACGGGTACGCTCGCCCACGCCGGCGAACACCGACACGCCACCGTGCGCCTTGGCGACGTTGTTGATCAGCTCCATGATCGTCACGGTCTTGCCGACGCCGGCGCCGCCGAACAGGCCGATCTTGCCGCCCTTGGCGTAGGGGGCCAGCAGGTCGATGACCTTGATGCCGGTGATCAGCACTTCGGCGTCCGTCGACTGGTCGACGAAGTCCGGGGCCTGACGGTGGATCGGCAGCGAGCGGGCGGCGTTGACCGCGCCGCGCTCGTCGATCGGCTCGCCGATCACGTTGATGATGCGGCCCAGGGTCTCAGGTCCGACCGGCACGGCGATCGGGGCGCCGGTGTCCGACACCTCGGCGCCACGCACCAGACCGTCGGTGCTGTCCATGGCGATGGTGCGGACCGTGCTCTCGCCCAGGTGCTGCGCCACTTCCAGAACGAGGGTCTTGCCGTCGTTCTGGGTGTGCAGCGCGTTCAGGATCGCCGGCAGGTCGCCGTCGAACTGCACGTCCACGACGGCGCCCGTGACCTGCGTGATCTTGCCGACAGAATTGGTGGTGGCCATGGAGTAAAGCTCCCTAGGAACTCGGTAAGTGTCGGTATGCCGTCGCCGGCGCAAATAGGCTGGACGCTACGTGTCGGATGCGGCCGTTACAGGGCCTCGGCACCGGAGATGATCTCGATCAGCTCCTTGGTGATGTAGGCCTGGCGCGTCCGGTTGTAGGTGATCGTCAGCTTGTTGATCATGTCGCCGGCGTTGCGCGTCGCGTTGTCCATCGCGGTCATCCGGGCGCCCTGTTCGGACGCGGCGCTCTCCAGGAGGGCGCGGTAGATCTGGATGGACAGGTTGCGCGGCAGCAGTTCGGCGAGGATCTGCTCCTCGTCCGGCTCGAACTCGTACATCGCCTTGGCTTCCGCGCCGGCGGCCTCGGTGGCCTCGGTGGCGACGGCGAAGGGGATGAGCTGCTGAACCGTGACGACCTGCGAGATCGCCGACTTGAACTTGTTGAAGATGACCGAGCAGACGTCGAACTCGCCGGCGTCGAACATCGACAGCACCTTCGTCGCTACCATATCGGCGTCGCTGAAGCCGAGCCGGCGGCGGCCGACGTCCTCGTAGCTCTCGACGATCAGGGAGGCAAACTCGCGCTTCAGCTGGTCGCGGCCCTTGCGGCCGACGGTCAGCAGCTTCACGGTCTTGCCCTCGCCCTGCAGGCGGACGATCTGGCGCTTGGCCTCGCGGACGATGGAGCCGTTGAAGGCGCCGCACAGACCGCGGTCGGAGCTGATGACGACCAGCAGATGCACCTGATCGGCGCCCGTTCCGGTCATCAGCTTCGGGCCGTTGCCGCTGTCCTGCACGTTGGCGGCCAGCGACGACAGCATGCGGCCCATACGCTCCGCGTAGGGACCGCTGGCTTCCGCCTGCTCCTGAGCGCGGCGCAGCTTGGAAGCCGCGACCATCTTCATGGCCGAGGTGATCTTGCGCGTCGACTGGACGCTCGCGATCCGGTTCTTTAGGTCCTTGAGGTTAGGCATGCCGGCCCTTCAATTCCGCTCGAGGTCGTTCCGTGCCCGTCTCTACAAGACGGTGGGGGGCGGTTTCCCGCCCCCGCGCGCGGTCGGTCAGGCGAAGACCTTGGCGAAGCCGTCGAGGAACGCCTTCAGCTTCTCTTCGGTCGCCGAGGTGATCTGCTTGTCGGTGCGGATCGCCGCCAGGATATCGGCGCCCTTGGCGCGGATTTCCGACAGGAACTTGGCCTCGAAGCGGTTCACGTCCTCGACGCGGATGGCGTCCAGGTAGCCCTTCACGCCGGCGAAGATCGAAACGACCTGCTCTTCGACGGGCAGCGGCTGGAACTGGCCCTGCTTCAGCAGCTCAGTCAGACGGGCGCCGCGGGCCAGCAGGCGCTGGGTCGAGGCGTCGAGGTCCGAGGCGAACTGGGCGAAGGCGGCCATCTCGCGGTACTGCGCGAGTTCCATCTTGATGGTGCCGGCGACCTGCTTCATCGCCTTGATCTGGGCGGCGGAGCCGACGCGGCTCACCGACAGACCGACGTTGATGGCGGGGCGGATGCCCTTATAGAACAGGCCGGTTTCCAGGAAGATCTGACCGTCGGTGATCGAGATCACGTTGGTCGGAATGTAGGCGGACACGTCGCCGGCCTGGGTCTCGATGACCGGCAGGGCGGTCAGCGAGCCGTTGCCATGGGCGTCGCCCATCTTGGCGGCGCGCTCCAGCAGGCGGCTGTGGAGGTAGAACACGTCGCCCGGATAGGCTTCGCGGCCCGGCGGACGGCGGAGCAGCAGCGACATCTGGCGGTAGGCGACGGCCTGCTTGGACAGATCGTCGTACACGATCAGGGCGTGCATGCCGTTGTCGCGGAAATACTCGCCCATCGTGCAGCCGGTGTACGGCGCCAGGAACTGCAGCGGAGCCGGCTCCGACGCGGTGGCGGCGACGACGATGGAGTATTCCATGGCGCCGGCGTCTTCCAGGGTCTTGACGATCTGGGCGACGGTGGAGCGCTTCTGGCCGACGGCGACGTAGATGCAGTAGAGCTTCTTGCTCTCGTCGTCGCCCTGGTTGATCGGCTTCTGGTTCAGGAAGGTGTCGATGACGACGGCGGTCTTGCCGGTCTGACGGTCACCGATGATCAGTTCGCGCTGGCCGCGCCCGATCGGAACCAGGCTGTCGACGGCCTTCAGGCCGGTCTGCATCGGCTCGTGCACCGACTTGCGCGGGATGATGCCGGGGGCCTTCACCTCGACGCGCTTGCGCTCGACGTCGACCAGCGGACCCTTGCCGTCGATCGGGTTGCCGAGGCCGTCGACCACGCGGCCCAGCAGGCCACGGCCGACTGGAACGTCGACGATGGTGCCGGTGCGCTTGACGGTGTCGCCTTCCTTGATGCCGCGGTCGTCGCCGAAGATCACGATACCGACATTGTCGGTCTCGAGGTTCAGCGCCATGCCCTGCAGGCCACCCGGGAACTCGACCATTTCGCCGGCGCGGACGTTGTCCAGGCCGTGCACGCGGGCGACGCCGTCACCCACCGACAGGACCTGACCAACCTCGGCGACATCCGCCTCGGTCCCGAAATTCGCGATCTGCTGCTTGAGGATCGCAGAGATTTCTGCGGCGCGGATATCCATCAGACTGATCCCCCTGAGGCCTTCATGGCGAGTTGCAATTTGTTCAGCTTCGTGCGCACCGAGGTATCGACCATGCGCGAGCCGAACTTAACGATCATGCCGCCGATCAGCTCCGGATCGACGGAGGTGTTCACCAACACCTTGGAACCGATGGACGCCTTGAGCGCGTCGATGACGGCGTCGCGCTGGGCGTCGTTCAGCGGCTGGGCCGTCGTGACCTGCGCCGTGACCTCGCCGCGGCGCCGGGCCAGCTCGGCCAGGAAGCCTTCGATCATGCCGTCGATCGAGAACAGGCGGCGGTTGGCCGCCACCAGCCCGATGAAGCGCTTGGTCAGATCGGACACGCCGGCGCTGTCCAGGACAGCGGCCATGGCCTTGCCCTGATCGGCGCGGCTGATGACGGGGCTGCGGACGAGGCGACGGAGGTCAGCGCTCTCGGCCAGGATCTGCTTCAGCGTGGCCAGATCGCTCGCGACCGTGTCCAACGCCTGATTTTCGTCCGCAAGCTCGAACAGCGCGGTGGAGTAACGCGCGGCGAGTTCGGATACGCCTGTTCCTTCGGATGCCACCTGATCCCTCGAATTGAGTTCGGTAGACGGTGAATTCGGCGGCCTTATAGGGTGTCAACCCGAGGCACAAACACCCCGGCCGCGAAAGCGAGCGGTCCAATATCACAGGAATCGCCACCACGCAACGGGGTCTGGACAATTTGGCTGCGGCGTTTTGAGCAACTGCGGAATCATTGGTCGCAACTGCGTTCGCCGAGGACTCGGGCAACGCTCGACTGGTCATACCGGCTGTGACTTCGATGTGGCCCTATTCCCGGTTTAATTCAAGGTTAACCAATCTGATCCACGGTCGGCCGGAACCGTGCGGGCGGCCGATCCGACCTTGGGATTCCTGTCGTTTTGCCCCGCCGCAGCCGGTCCCGAGAGACCAGAGGCCTTATCCGCCATGACCATCCTGCCGACGACCGACACCCCTGCGGACACCGACGCCGGCGCCGGCTCCCGGCTGGAGGAGCGCGCGCCCAACGTCATCCAGTTCAGCCGCGCCCGCTTTACCCCGGACGATCTGGACGCCTTCGCCGCCGTGGCCGAACCCAAGATTCGCGACGGGCATTGGGTCGGCGTGCTGCGCGAGTCGGGGCGCACCCACGACCGGCTTCTGGTGCTGCTGCCGGAAGTCGACCGTCCGGTCTTCCGCTTCGAACGCGACGCCAAGGGCCGCTACAGCCTGTCTTTCCACGACCGCTCGGGCTGGTACGGCATCGGGGCCGGTGACAACGCCGCCGAATGCCTGTCGATCTGGCGCCCGCGCCGGCCGCGGTCGCCCTGACCTTCCTTGGGTTTGGCCCCTTGGATTTGGCCGCGGTAATTTTCACCATGTAAAAAAGCGACCTGCGGCATCCCGCCGCAGCAGTTTCATAAAAGCCTCAACGATAGACGCCGACCGCCAGCATGTAGGGCTTGCCGTTCAGAACCAGACGGCGGGCATGCATCGTCTTGCGCGCGACCTGCCCGGTCAGCGGATCGATCCATTGATAAGTGACGTCGGTGCGGCCGGTGCGCGCCACCCCGTCCAGCGCCTCGCGGATGAAGGGCTTGCCATCGACGTCGCGCAGTTCCTTCAGGTTTGATCCGTTCAGCGTTGCGGTCCAGCCATGGGCGACCATCACGCCGGTGTCGTCCAGCAGCATCGGGTAAAGGTCGCGGTCGTTGAAAGCGCTATCATGGGCGACAAAGGCTTCGGCCGCCGCGTCCGGACCGATCCGCTCCAGCAGTTGCTCGGCGCGGTCGATCATGGTCAGCGCTTCGGCATCGGTGCCGCGGGTGCGGGCCGGGGCGCCGGCGGCAAAGGCGATGACCACCAGCAGCAGAAGAACCGGCAGCACGGTCAGCAGGGTTTGCCGCTGAACGCGCAGACGAAGCTTGGAGATCATGCCGACCATCAGCCTGAACCTGTGCCTGTGACGTTTGGGTCCGGGAAGGAAGTTTGGATTCGGAACCATCCCGACCGTGGTAATACCATGCTCCACGCCGCGCAATGGACCAAACGTCACAGGTGCCATGTCGAACCCCTGCCGCGACCGGATCGTGTCAATTCGCCGCAGCCTGCCCCGCCGACGCTAACGCCCTTTAAAGGAAGCTGTAGGGGTCGACATCGATCTGCACCCGGATGGCCGGCGGGATCTCCACCCTGTCCAGCCACTCCGCGATCAGCGGCTGCACCTGGGTGCTGCGCGGCGCCTTCAGCAGCAGGCGGCGGCGGTGCCGTCCGCGCAGCAGGGCCAGCGGCGCCGGGGCCGGCCCCAAGATATGGACCGAGTCGCTGCGCGGTGCGGCCCGGCCCAGCGCCATCGCCACCCGCTCCACCAGCGTCGGATCCTCACCGGACACGATCAGCGCCGCCAGCCGGCCGAAGGGGGGCATGCCGGCCTCCAGCCGCATCTCCGCCTCCAGCTGATAGAAGCCGTCGCGGTCGCCGGCGGCCAGCGCCTGCATCACCGGATGTTCGGGCATGAAGGTCTGCAGCATCACCCGCCCCGGCCGCTCGCCGCGCCCGGCGCGCCCGGCGACCTGATGCAGCAGCTGATAGGTGCGCTCCGCCGCCCGCAGGTCGCCGCCGTTCAGCCCCAGATCGGCATCGACCACACCCACCAGCGTCAGCATGGGAAAGTGATGGCCCTTCGCCATCACCTGGGTGCCGATGATGATGTCCAGCTCGTGCCGGCCGATGCTCTCCACCATCTCCTGGATGGCGCGCGGGCCGTGCAGGGTGTCGGACGCCATGATGGCGGCTCGGGCGTTGGGAAACAGCTCCGCCACCTCCTCGGCGATGCGTTCCACGCCGGGACCGCAGGCGGCCATCGTCCCCTCCTCCCCACATTCCGGGCAGGCATGGGGCAAGGGCTGCTGCAGGCCGCAATGGTGGCATTGCAGCTTGCGGGCGAGCCGATGCTCGACCAGCCACGCCGTGCAGTTCGGGCATTGCATGCGGTGGCCGCAGGCGCGGCACAGGGTCAGCGGGGCATAGCCGCGGCGGTTCAGGAACAGCATCGCCTGCTCGCCCGCCGCCAGCGTGTCGGTCAGCGCCTTGCGCAGGCTGGGCGCCAGCCAGTGCCGGGCGGGAGGACGGTCGCGCCGCAGATCGATCAGTTCGACGTCGGGCAGCACCGCACCGCCATGGCGGGCCGGCAACTCGATGCGCGCATAGCGGTGGCTGTCGGCATTCACCTTGGTCTCCAGCGACGGCGTGGCGGAGACCAGCACGATGGGCAGCCCGCCCAGATGCGCCCGCGCCACCGCCATGTCGCGGGCGTGGTAGATCGCCCCCTCCTCCTGCTTGTACGCGGAGTCGTGCTCCTCATCGACGATGATGACGCCCAGATCCGGATAGGGCAGGAACAGCGCCGACCGCGCGCCGACCACCACCGGCACCTCGCCCTTGGACACCGCGCGCCAGGTGTCGCGGCGCTGCCCCCCGGTCAGCTCCGAATGCCACTCCGCCGGCGGCGCGCCGAAGCGCCGGGCGAAGCGGTCGAGCCACTGTGCCGACAGCGCGATCTCCGGCAGCAGCACCAGCGCCTGTTTGCCCTGCTCCAGCGCCGCCGAGATCGCCTCGTAATAGACCTCCGTCTTGCCCGACCCGGTGACACCGTCGAGCAGCACGGTGGAGTAGCTGCCGGATGCCACCCGGGCGCGCAGATCGTCGGCCGCCGCCCGCTGGTCGGCCGACAGGCTGGGTCCGGGCCGGCGCCAGTCGGGCCGGCCCAGCCGGGTCGGGTGCAGCATCACCGGTTCCAGCAGCCCGGCCTCGGCCAGCCCGCGCACCACCGTCACGCCGCAGCCGGCCTCCTCGGCCAGCTCAGACGGCGTCCGCGGAGGACCATCCTCCAGCAGCGCCAGGATGCGCTTGCGCGGATCGGTCATCTTGAAGCCGGGCGGCGGCTCCGCCCCCTGCTTGCGCAGATAGGCCAGCATCGGCTTGGGCGGCTCCAGCGCCGCCGGCACGCTGACCGCCATGCGCAGGACGAAGCCCGGCGGCGTCATGGTATAGGCGGCGACCCATTCGACGAAGCGGCGGCCGACCTCGGTCATCGGCGGCACGTCGAACCGGCGCACCACCGCCTTCAGCCGGCCGGACTCCAGCGTCCCGGCACCGGGACCCCAGACAACGCCGATCACCCGGCGCGGACCCAGCGGCACCTCGACGAAATCGCCGGGAACCAGCTCCATCCCGTCCGGCACGCGGTAGTCGTAGGCCTCGCGCAGCGGCAGCGGCAGCAGGACGGCGACGCGACGGTCCGACCCGCGAGGCTGCGGCTTCGCCGGGGAATCGGTGGTTTCACGCACCAAATCGCCTTCGGGCTGCCCCGTTTCGGGCGTGTCCCCAAGAAGATCCCCCTGGAAGCCCGGGGCGGAACTGGCGGAAGTCGAACGCATCGGCTAGAGTGGCCTCATGTCCCGGGCACCGGGCGGGACGGCGCGTCGGTCAGCTTTCCGGCGCGGCCGGTTCCGGTCAACATCAGCAAGCATGGACCCTTCGTCATGAAGTTCTTCGTCGACACCGCCGACATCGCCGAGATCCGTGATCTGGCCGATACCGGTCTGCTGGACGGTGTTACCACCAACCCCTCCCTGATCGCCAAGTCCGGCCGTCAATTCCTCGACCTCGTGGCCGAGATTTGCGACGTCGTCAACGGTCCGGTCAGCGCCGAGGTGGCGTCCACCGACTTCGAGACCATGCTCGCCGAAGCCCACAAGATCGCCAAGATCTCCCACCGCGTCGCGGTGAAGGTGCCGCTGACCCCGGCCGGCCTGAAGGTCTGCAAGATCATCTCGTCCGAAGGCACGATGGTCAACGTCACGCTGTGCTTCTCCCCCGCCCAGGCGATCCTGGCGGCCAAGGCCGGCGCCAGCTTCGTGTCGCCCTTCGTCGGCCGCCTGGACGACATCGGCCAGGATGGTATGGGCATCATCAAGGACATCTGCGAGATCTATAACAATTACGACGCCTTCAAGACCGAGGTGCTGGTCGCCTCGATCCGCAACCCGATGCACATCGTCAAGGCCGCCCGTCTGGGCGCCCATGTCGTGACCGCGCCGGCGTCGGTGCTGAAGCAGCTGTTCAACCACCCGCTGACCGACAAGGGTCTCTCCCAGTTCGTCGATGACTGGAAGAAGACCGGCCAGTCGATCCTGTAAGGCGGGCCGGAGCGATCATGGCCGACAGGGGCCGCGAACCGGGCCACCCCCCGCGCCAGGCGTCGACGCTCTCTTCGGAGGATGTGCGCGCCTATCTGCGGACCCACCCGGACTTCCTGGCCCAGAACGCCGATCTGGTCCACCACCTGACCCCGCCGTCGGTCGACCGCGGGCGTGGGGTGGTGGACCTCCAGGCATTCATGGTCGACCGGCTGCGCGCCGAGGTCCGCACCCTCAAGGACCAGCAGCGCGAGTTGATCGGCACCAGCCGGGCCAACCTGAACAGCCAGAACCGCATCCACGCCGCGGTCCTGTTCCTGCTCGACGCCCAGAGCTTCGAGCAGCTGATCCAGACCATCACCACCGACCTCGCGGTCCTTCTCGACCTCGACGTCGCCTGTCTGGTCATCGAATCCAACGGCAGCGACATTCCCCACGTCCACCGTTCCGGCGTGCGGGTGGTGGAGCCGGGCGCCATCGCCGAGCGGCTGGGGCGCGCCGACGTGGTGCTGAACACCGACATCCAGGGCGATCCCGAGATCTACGGCCCCGGCGCCGGCCTGGTCCGGTCGGAGGCGCTGATCCGCATCCAAGTCTCCAGCGAGACGCCCGACGGCCTGCTCGCTTTCGGCAGCCGCGAACCCGACACCTTCCACAACGGCCAGGGCACCGAACTGGTCGGCTTCCTTGCCCGCGTCATCGAGCGGGTGATCCGCGGCTGGCTGGAGCTGCCGGCGTGACCGAACCTGTATTGGGTTTCTCCGCCAAGCCCGACGTTCAGGAAGTGCTGGCCCACTGGCGGCGCTGGATGGAGAGCGAGAAGGCGGTGTCCCGTCACACCCTGTCGGCCTACACCGCCGACGTGGGAGAGTTCCTGCGCTTCCTCACCGAATTCCGCGGCGGCTCGCAGCCCTCGCTGAACGACCTGGGCGACCTGAAGGCGGCGGATTTCCGCGCCTGGATGTCCCGGCTGGCGATGGACGGTCTGGTCGGGGCCAGCCGGGCGCGCAAGCTGGCGGCGGTGCGCAACCTGTTCCGCTGGATGGACCGCAGCGGCCGGCTGCACAACCCCGCCGTCGCCACCCTGGCCACACCGAAGGTCAAGCGCCCCGCCCCGCGCCCGCTGACGGAAATCGACGCCGACCGCCTGCTGGAGGAGGCCGAGCGCGATCGCGACGAACCCTGGATCGGCAAGCGCGACCGCGCCCTGTTCACCCTGCTCTACGGCTGCGGCCTCCGCATTTCCGAAGCGCTGGGTCTGGCCCGAAAGGACGCGCCGCTGACCGACATGCTGCGCGTCACCGGCAAGGGGCGCAAGGACCGCATGATCCCCGTCCTGCCGGCGGTGACGGAGGCGGTGCGCGCCTATATCGAATCGTGCCCCTTCACGCTGGCCCCCGATGGCCCGCTGTTCGTCGGCACCCGCGGTGGCCGGCTGAACGCCAGCGTCGCCCAGCATCAGATGCAGAAGCTGCGCGCCCTGATGGGCATGCCCGACAGCGCCACTCCGCACGCCCTGCGACACAGTTTCGCGACCCATCTTTTGGCGGACGGCGGCGACCTGCGCGCCATCCAGGACCTGCTCGGCCACGCCTCGCTCTCCACAACCCAGCGTTACACGGACGTCGAGAACGAGCAGCTGATGAACGTGTACCGCAACGCCCATCCTCGGGCGCGCAAGGGCTGATTAGGACCGGTCTCCACAATCGAGCCAAGCATATCGGGATATTCACGCCGATCTCCGTCGCAGATGTCGGCGGAGCCTTCGCGCATTGAATGCAATCTCGCAACAATCCGTCTGTTGCCGGGAAATTAAAATACATCTCCGGATTTTCCCATGGACGTTAGAATCAGTTGCAAATAGTGAAGCAATACCGCGCAACCGTAATACTTTCGCATTAAAGGCCGTATTCTAACCCTTATCCAGGCTTCACCATTCGTTAAGGGGCGAATTCCACAGTGTCTCCAGCGTGTGATTCATGCTGGGGAAACACCATGCAAATAAAATCAATCCAATCGAAGATCGCGATGCTGTCGGGCTTGTGCCTGGCAGGCACCGTCGCCGTGCTCGTCGGCTTCGCCGTCCTGTCGACGCGCTCCAGCAACGAGTTCGTGACCGGCAACGTCGAACGGATCATCGAAAGCAAGACGACGGAATCCCTGCAGAATCTCGCGGCCACCCAGGCCGGCCTGCTGCGGTCGGAATTCGACACCGCGCTGAACGCCGCACGGACGATGGCCAGCAGCTTCGCCAGCCTCGCCGACGACGGGGCGCCCGGCCACGTCCCGCCGGAAAAGCGGCGCGAGGCCTTCAACGGCGTTCTGCTGTCGGTGCTGAAGAACAACCCGCTGTTCAACGGCACCTATTCGGCGTGGGAGCCCGACGCGCTCGACGGCCGGGACGAGGAGTTCCGCAACCACCGCGAAGCCGGCACCGACGCCACCGGCCGCTTCATCCCCTATTGGAACCGCGACCAGAACGGCCGCATCGCCATGCAGCCGCTGGTGGAGTATGACAGCCGCGACCGGCATCCCAATGGCGTGATGAAGGGCGGCTGGTACATCGGCCCGCAGGAGAACGGACGCGAGAGCGTGCTCGACCCCCTGCCCTACATCGTGCAGGGCAAGCAGGTGTTCCTCGCGACCCTGTCGGTGCCTGTGGTCATCGGCGGCAAGTTCCGCGGCGTGGCCGGCGCCGACTTCAACCTCGAATTCGTTCAGCAACTGTCGACCAAGGTCAGCGCCGCCGTCTTCAACGGCCGCAGCCAGGTGGTCATCATCAGCAACATGGGCCTGATCGTCGCCCACAGCGCGCGGCCCGACCTGATCGGCCAGTCGATTTCCACCTTTGATGCCTCGTGGCGGGACGATCTGACCAGTGTCCAGACCGGCAAGCCGCATGTCGACATCGAAGCCTCCACCAACATGCTGCGTGCCTTCGCTCCCATTACGCTCGGCAACACCGAAAAGCCGTGGGCCGTGCTGGTCCAGGTGCCGAAGGACATCGTGCTGGCCGACAGCATGGCCCTGGCCTCGGAACTGGGCGAGCGCGCCAACTCCAGCATCCTGTGGCAGGTCACCGTCGGCGCCCTGGTCGCCCTTGGCGCGGTCGCGGTGATGTGGGTGGTCGCCGGCGGCGTCGCCCGGCCGATCCGCGCCAGCGTCGCCTTCGCCGAAGGCATCGCCGCCGGCCGCTTCGACCAGACGCTGGACATCCGGCAGGCCGACGAAGTCGGCGCGCTCGCCGACGCCCTGCGCAAGATGCTGGCCGACCTGAAGCGGATGATCGACCAGCGGGCCGAGGATCAGGCCAAGGCCGACGCCGAACGCCGCAAGGCCATGCTGCAACTGGCCGACACTCTGGAAGCCCAGGTGATGAATGTGGTGGACGGCGTCGACCGCGCCGCCCAGTCGATGACCGGCACCGCCCAGACCATGACCGCCACCGCGACCCAGACCAGCCAGCAGGCCGGCGTCGTCGCCAACGCCTCGCAGGATGCCAGCAGCAACGTGCAGACCGTCGCCAGCGCGACCGAGCAGCTGTCCTCCTCGATCCAGGAGATCGGCGAGCAGGTCAACCGCTCCGCCCAGATCGCCCGCGAGGCGGTGGAGGCGGCCCAACAGGCCAACGGGCAGGTGCTCAGCCTGACCGAGGCGGCGGAGAAGATCGGTACGGTGGTGCAACTGATTCAGGACATCGCCAGCCAGACCAACCTGCTGGCCCTGAACGCGACCATCGAGGCCGCCCGTGCCGGAGAGGCCGGCAAGGGCTTCGCCGTGGTGGCGCAGGAGGTGAAGAGCCTCGCCAGCCAGACCGCCCGCGCGACGGAGGAGATCGCCGGCCACGTCACCGGCATGCAGCGCGTCACCGACGAGACCGCCAGCGCGATCAAGGGCATCGGCGGCATCATCGCCCAGATCGACGAGATCTCCACCGCCATCGCTGCCGCCGTGGAAGAACAGGGCTCCGCCACCGCCGAGATCGCCCGCAACGTCCAGCAGGCCGCCAGCGGCACCCAGGAGGTGACCAAGACCATCGCCGACGTCCGCAGCGCCGCCGTCGAGGCCGGCCATTCCGCCGAGACCGTCCTGTCGGTCTCCGGCCAGCTCGCCGGCGACGCCGGCCGCCTGCGCAGCGTGGTGAACGGCTTCCTGTCGACCATCCGCGCGGCCTGACCGCCCGAGCGGGGTCGCTAAAACGGAAAGGCTCCCCCGCCGGACGGCGGGGGAGCCTTTTTGCTGTTTCGGACCTGATAGACCCGATCAGATGTGCAGCGGACGCCCGTCGACCGCCAGTGCCGCTTCCTTGACCGCTTCCGACAGGGTCGGGTGGGCGTGGCAGGTGCGGGCGACGTCTTCGGCGGACGCGCTGAACTCCATGGCCAGCACCAGCTCGCCGATCATCTCCGACACGTTCGGGCCGATCATGTGGACGCCCAGCACCTGATCGGTGGAGGCATCCGACAGGATCTTCACGAAACCGTCGGTGTTGCCGCCGGCACGGGCGCGACCGTTGGCGGTGAACGGGAACTTGCCGGTCTTGTAGGCGACGCCCGCGGCCTTCAGCTGCTCCTCGGTCTTGCCGACGGCGGCGACTTCCGGCCAGGTGTAGACGACGCCGGGGACAAGGTCGTGGTTGACGTGGCTCTTCTGGCCGGCCAGCTGCTCGGCCAGCGCCACGCCCTCTTCCTCGGCCTTGTGGGCCAGCATCGGGCCTTCGACCACGTCGCCGATGGCGTAGATGCCCGGCACGTTGGTCTGGAAATGGCCGTCGATCTTGACGCGGCCGCGCTCCAGCTCAACGCCCACCGCCTCCAGGCCGAGACCTTCGGTGTAGGGGCGGCGGCCGATGGCGACCAGCACGGTGTCGGCCTCGATGGTCTGCGCGGCACCGCCGGCGGCGGGCTCGACCGTCAGGGTGACACCGGTCTCGGTCACCGAAGCGCCGGTCACCTTGGTGCTCAGCTTGAAGTCCATGCCCTGCTTGGCGAAGATGCGCTGGGCCTGCTTCGACAGCTCGTTGTCCATGGTCGGCAGCACGCGGTCGAGATACTCGACCACCGTCACCTTGGCACCCAGGCGGCCCCAGACGGAGCCCAGCTCCAGGCCGATCACGCCGCCGCCGATGACGACCAGATGCTTGGGCACCTCCGGCAGCGACAGGGCGCCGGTGGAGGACACCACGCGCTTCTCGTCGATGGCGATGCCCGGCAGCGGGGTCACGTCCGAACCGGTGGCGATGACGATCGCCTTCGACGCGGTGATGGTGCCGACGCCTTCGACCTCGACGGTGTTCGGGGCGGTGATCTTGCCGGCGCCCTTCAGCCAGGCGACCTTGTTCTTCTTGAACAGGAACTCGATGCCGCCGACGTTGTCCTTAACGACCTTGTCCTTGTGGGCCAGCATGCCGGGCAGGTCCAGGTCGACGCTGCCGACCTTGATGCCGAACTTGGCAAGGCCGTGGGCCGCTTCCTCGAACTTCTCCGACGCCGCCAGCAGAGCCTTGGACGGGATGCAGCCGACGTTCAGGCAGGTGCCGCCCAGCGTCCCGCGCTTTTCCACGCAGGCAACCTTGAAGCCGAGCTGCGCCGCGCGGATCGCGCAGACATACCCGCCGGGACCGCCGCCGATCACAACGACGTCAAAAGTGCTTTCAGCCATGAGAGGCTTTCCTTTCGCCATTCTTGCTCGTTGCCAAAAGCCGTCCCGTCCAGCGGGGAGGGCCGCGAGATATTCCGCGGGGCGATTTATGCCCGCGCTCACGCCCCGTGGCAACGGGACACTTCGTCTCTGGATGCAGGGTTGCCCAATGAAGGAGGTCAGAACCCGAGGTCGCGGTACAGCTCCGCCAGCGGCATGTCGAGGCCGGCGGTTTCCAGCACCAGCCGCCCGTCCTCCTCCAGCACCTCGGGCGCGGCGGGCCAGAGGTTGTCCGAATCGCGGCGGTGCAGTTCCGCCCGGATGGTCCGGGAGTCGAGGAACAGGATCTCCCGCACCGACGGCATGGCGGCATAGGCGTGCAGCTTGGCCCGTTGCGCCTTCTCCTCGGTCGGCGACAGGATCTCCACCAGCAGCACCGGAGCGGTGGTGTAGGGAATCTCCGGATCGAACGGCTCGCAGGTCACGGCGAGATCGGCGACGCGGTAATTGTGCGTCGGGTCGAAATGCGGTCGGACACCGGCTTCCGACAAAGCGCGGCAACGGCTTCCGTCACGCTTGCCCTTCTCCCGCAGGGCATCGCGCAACGCGGCACCCAAAGCGATCTGCAAAGTGCTGTGTGCGGGGCTCGGATGTGCCTGCCCGACGATCTCGCCATCGACGAGTTCATACCGGGCATCATCCCGGAACTCCATCGCCAGGAATTCATCGACGGTCGTCAGCGGGGTGAAGCGACGGGCGAGCGGCATGACGGTCTCCGATCCGGACGGGACGTTCGGCAACAGCCCCAATGTAATTCATCCCATGGCGGAAGCGAAGGGCACCACCTTTGCGCAAGCCCCCTCCCCTTTCGAATTCGGAAACCTTTACAGCCCCGCTTGCGTTCCCATCGGCATCACACAGCCACCGCAACGGAGACCACCATGACCACCGTCAAGAAGTTCGCTCTGCTCGCCGTCCTGGGCACGCTGCTGGGCACCACGCTGGCCGCCTGCAACACCATGGAAGGCGCCGGCCAGGACGTGCAGGCCGGTGGCCGCGCCATCGAGCGGGGCGCCGACAACGTCCAGAAGAAGATGTAAGTCCGCAGTCGGCACGGCCTTGGAAATCCATCCTTCCAAGGCCGACGACAAGACAGCCACCAACAAAAAAGCCATGGAGCCTGATGCGGTTCGGATCGAACGCATCAGGCTCCATGGCTTTTTTGGTTTGATGGCCGGAGCGGCGCGTCACGTCGACTCCGGCATCCCGCGATGCGGGTCAGCGGCTCCGCGCCTTGCGCGCCGCATAACGGGCGTCGCGGGCGGCTTTCGCCTCGGCTGCCGTCGCCACTTGGCGCTTGGCCTGTTCGGCGATCTCCTGGGCGGCCAGCGCTTCGCGGGCGGCCCGCTCGGCCTGTTCCGCCTGCAGCGCTTCCTGTTCGGCGGCCTTGCGGGCTTCGCGCGCCGCATTGCGTTCGGCCTCGCGGGCCTCACGGGCGACGCGGACGGCCCGCCGGGCCTCTTCGCGCTCCAGGAAGACCGGATCGTTCACACCGGGTTGCGCCTTGAACTTGTCCAGCAGTGCCTTCTTCGCGCCGGCGGCCGCGCTCAGACGCTCCGAAAGCCCTGCATTCTTAAAGCCGTTCATGTCCATCCATTTCGTGAATTTCGCCGTACCCTCGGGAAGATCATCTTCGGGAAGATCAGGGGGCCGGTCGGGCCGGGCATTTTCAACCGAGGGGGCGGGTACAAAAAAAGGCGGCCGGAGCCGCCCTTTCTCTTCGAACCTGCTGCGCTCAGAGAGCGCGGAGGTTCTCGGCCGCAACCTTGCCGCGGCGCGGATCGCGGATCGCGTCGAAGGACAGCTTCTGGCCTTCACCGAGATTGCTGATCCCGGCGCGCTCGACGGCGGAAATGTGGACGAACACGTCGGCCGTGCCGTCTTCCGGCTGAATGAAGCCGAAGCCCTTGGTGGAGTTGAAAAACTTGACGGTTCCGATAGCCATGGGTCAGTTCCCTTCCTGGCGTTGCGCCGCGCGAGTTTGCGCAGGCGCATCAATTTCACTTCGGGGAAGAGACCCAGATCCGCGTGACGGATCAGAATAACAAAGCCCAGAGCAACGTCGACCACCCACAGATGGGGCATGCATCGGCAGCTTACAAGCGACAATCGACACTCGCCGCCGATGCACGTGCGATTGTCTCAGCCCTTCATGCGCTTGATGGTGTTGGTCGTGCTCTGGCCCTGGACCAGCTCGGCCAGCACCACTTTCCCGCCATAACTCTGGACGAAATCCGCCCCCACCACCGTGGCGATGGTGTAGTCGGCTCCCTTCACCAGCACGTCGGGGCGCAGGGCGTGGATCAGCATTTCCGGCGTATCCTCGCCGAAGATCACCACCAGATCGACGCAGCCCAGCGACGCCAGCACGGTGGCGCGCGCCGTCTCGTTCTGCACCGGGCGGCTGTCGCCCTTCAGCCGCTTCACCGACGCATCGCTGTTCAGCCCGACCACCAGCACGTCGCAGGCCGCGCGGGCCTGTTTCAGCAGCGAGATGTGGCCGGGGTGCAGCAGGTCGAAGCAGCCGTTGGTGAAGCCCACCCGCTTGCCGCGCAGCCGCCAGCGCTCCGCCCGTTCCGCCGCGGCGTCGCGGGTCAGCACCTTTTCCTCGCCATGGCGCCATTGCTGCTCGTGCAGGCCGGACAGCAGCTCGGCCGAACGGACCACCGCCGTGCCGACCTTGCCCACCACGATGCCGGCGGCCAGGTTGGCCAGCCGCGCCGAATCGACCAGATCGATCCCGACCGACAGTGCGGCGGTCAGCGTCGCCACCACCGTGTCGCCGGCGCCCGACACGTCGAACACCTCCCGCGCCTCGGCCGGCAGATGCACCGCGTCCTCGGCCGTCACCACCGACATGCCCTGTTCACTGCGGGTAGCGACGACGGCGCCGATGCCGCAGGTGGCGATCAGGTGACGCGCGGCGGCGATCACCTCCTCGTCCGTGCGGGCCGGCAGGCCGGTGGCCTCCATCAGCTCCTTGCGGTTGGGCGTGACGATGTCGGCGCCGCGATAGCGGCGGTAGTCGCGCCCCTTCGGGTCCACCACGACGGTGCGCCCTGCCTCCCGCGCGGCGGCGATCACCGCCACCACCAGCTCGTCGGTCAGCACGCCCTTGCCGTAATCGGACAGGATGACGCCGCCCACCTCGGGCAGCAGGTCGCGCACGCGCTCCAGCACGCGGTCGGCGACGGTGATCGGCACCACCGTCTCGATGTCGGTGCGCAGAAGCTGCTGCTGGCCGGCGATGAAGCGGGTCTTGACCGTGGTCTGGCGCCCATCCTCCATCACGATGGCGCCGTCGCTGACGCCCTCGCGCCGCAGCAGGGCCAGCAGATCGCTGCCGATGCCGTCGCGCCCCACCACCGAGACGAAGCGGCAGTCCGCCTCCAGCGCCACCAGATTGGCGGCGACATTGCCGGCGCCGCCCAGCTTGGGCACGTCGCGGTCCACGCGCAGGACGGGGATCGGCGCCTCCGGCGATACCCGGTCCACCGAACCATAGACGAAACGGTCGAGCATCACGTCGCCAAGGCACAGTACGTTGGCGCGCGACAGGGTGTCGATGTGACGGGCAAGGTCGCTCATGGCGCCTGTCTTACCAACGCCAAAGCGGTAATGCCAGCGCATCGGCGTCTTCGCAGGGGTGACGCTCGTTTGTCACCGTCGTAGGATGGCGTTCCGGCAACACCCCTCCCATCCCCGCTGGTCCCCCGCATGCCCCGCCCCACCGTCGCGACCAGCCTGTCGGCCAAGCTTCTGCTGCTCACCATCCTGTTCGTGCTGCTGGCGGAGGTGCTGATCTACGCCCCCTCCATCGCCCGCTTCCGCATGAGCTATCTGGAGGAGCGGCTGGCCGCCGCCCACATCGCGGCCTTGTCGGTGGAGGCCGCCCCCGACCTGATGGTGACCAAGGAACTTCAGGCGAAGCTGCTGGCCTACACCGGCACCCACGTCATCGACCTGATCCAGCCCGGCGCCCGCGTCTACATGCTGTCCAGCCCGATGCCGCCGCGGGTCGATGCGGTGTACGACCTGCGCGGCACCGGGATGGGCATGCAGTTCGTCGATGCCGGCAACGCCCTGTGGCTCGCCTTGGAGGGCCTCTTTGAACCGCAGCGCGACCGCGTGATCCGGGTGATCGACCGCTCGCCCAACGACCCGGCCCAGCGGGTCGAGGTGACGATGGACGAACGGCCGCTGATCGACGCCATGCTGGACTTCTCCCGCCGCATCCTGGCGGTGTCGGTCGCCATCTCGCTGATCGCGGCGATCCTGGTCTATCTCACGCTGCATGCCCTGCTGGTGCGGCCGATGCGCCGGCTGACCGCGGAGGTCGTCGCCTTCCGCCGCGATCCCGACGGCGCCCCGCCGCTGGTGCCCGGCAGCCGCAGCGACGAGATCGGCGTGGCGGAGCGCGAGCTTGCCGCCATGCAGGGCACGGTGCGCGCGGCGCTGCGCCAGCGCGAGCGGCTCGCCACGCTTGGCACCGCGGTGGCGAAGATCAACCACGACCTGCGCGGCATCCTCTCCACCGCCTCCCTCCTGTCGGAGCGGCTGACCGAGAGCGCCGATCCGGAGGTGCGACGGGTGACGCCGCGGCTGGTCGCCTCGCTCGACCGCGCGGTGGAACTGTGCAGCCAGACCCTGTCCTTCACCCGCGACGGCGTCCTGCCGCTCACCCCTGCGCCCACCGATCTGCACCGGCTGGCCGAGGAGGCGGGGGCCGAGGTGCTCGCCACCGCCCGCCCCGACGGCAGCCGGGTGGAGGCGGCGTGGATCAACGACATCCCCGCCGGCACCCTGGCCCAGGTCGATGCCGCCCAACTCGGCCGCGCCCTGGTCAATCTCGGCCGCAACGCGGTGCAGGCCGGCGCCGACCGGGTGCGTCTCTCCGCCCAGGCCGGGCGCGCGGGCGCGCTGACCCTGACCATCGCCGACAACGGCCCCGGCCTCGCCCCGCGGGCGCGGGAAAACCTGTTCCAGCCCTTCGCCGGATCGGCGCGGGCCGGCGGGATCGGCCTCGGCCTCGCCATCGCGCGCGAGGTGCTGCGCGCCCATGGCGGCGATCTCAGGCTGGTGGAGAGCGGCGCCGAAGGAACGGCCTTCGCCCTTGACATACCGCAATGCAACGAGGACACCGGTCCTGTAGCTGTTGCAGGGCACAAGTCGTTTGTGTCGCATTGATTCCGCGGGCTCCCTCCCGCAGAATTCCTTCAACAGCGAAGCGTTCGCGGGCAGCCCGGCGGGGCGGGATGCGGGCGCACCCACCCTGACAACGCCTTGTTCTGAAAGGACCCCGGGACGTGAAAGCCTTCTCCTTCTGGATCAACCCCATCCTCGCCGGCATCATGGCCTTCGTCGGCCTGCTCGCCTCCTCGCGCGCGGCGGACGAAGCCTTCGCGGCCGGCGGTCTGATCGTTTTCCTCGGCTGCGTGCTCTTCATCTTCGCGTCGATCGGCCGCTATTTCGACCGCACGGGCTCCGCCCACTGACCGTCCGCACAAGCGACCGGTAACGCGATGGCCGGGTGAAATACCCGGGGGGGGCAGGCGCCCAACACAAGCGGGTGCCACATGGCTCTGAACATGGCATGGGACCCCAACGCCTTCGCGACGATTGACGTCCTGCGCCGTCGTCCCGTCATGGACCTGACGGCGGCGCTTCCCTTCTCCCTGGCGCCGAACACCATCGTCGATCTCGGCTGCGGCGCCGGTCAGCTGTCCCGGCTGCTGGCGGCGCGCTGGCCGCTGGCCGAGGTGCTGGCGGTCGACCACTCCCCGGCGATGCTGCGCTGGGCCGCCGACACACCGTCGCGCGTGCGCTACCAGCAGGCCGACCTGACCGTCTGGCGCCCGCACTGGCCCGCGGATCTCGTCATCTCCGCCAGCGGATTGCAGCATGTCGCCGGGCACGAGCGGCTGTTCCCCGACCTGCTGCAAGCGCTCGGCCCCGGCGGGGTCCTCGCCGTCGCCCTGCCCCGCCCGCAGGACCAGACCGCCCACCGCCTGCTGCTGGAAACCGCCGCCGACGGCCCCTGGTCCGACCGGCTGCACGGCGCCTGGCCCGCCGCCCAGCCAAGCGGCGGCCGCAGCTATGGCCCGCAGGATTACTATGACTGGCTGAGCCCCCAGGCCACCGCCATCGATCTGTGGGAGACCGAGTATTTCCACGCACTGGACGGCGACGTGCCGCTTCTGCAATGGCTGCATCAGTCGGCGCTGGTCCCGGTGATGGACCGCCTGACCGGCCCTGAACTCGACCGCTTCCTCGCCGCCTACCGCCGCCGGCTGGAGGTCGCCTATCCCGAGCATTCCAGCGGCAACGCGCTGATCCCGACCAAGTGGCTGTTCATGGTGGTGCGGGTGTAGGGGGGGAACCCGCCCCGCTTCAAACCCCGTCGATGTAGCTCAGCAGCGGCTGCCAGTCGCCGCGATGTTCGGCGGCGCGCTTGCCCGGCATGTCGAACAGGCTGAGGCCGCTTTCGGCCGCATCGGCATAGATCTGGCTGTCGCGCAGCCGGGTCACCACCTGATGGCCGACGCCGCCCAGGAAGCGGTCGAGCCGGTCGGCGGCCTTGGTGCGGGCGCGCATGCGGTTGCCGACCACCGCCACAATGGTCTTCTTCTTGGCGATCCGCTTCAACTCGTCCAGCTTGGTGAGGAAGCGCTGGGTCGCCTGCTCGTCGAAGGCGCCGGGCAGCACCGGCAGCACGACGACGTCGGCCATCTTCACCAGATCCTCGATCTGCTTGGTCTTCAGCGCGGCGGGCGCGTCGATGACCAGCCGCTTGGTCCCGCGCGGCGTGTCGGTGAAGTCCTTGGCCCAATCGAGCCCGACCAGCAGCGGCGCCTTCTCCGGCCGGCGCTCCAGCCAGCCGAGCGAGGAGCGCTGACGGTCGACGTCGGCCAGCACGGTGGGCAGGCCCGCCACGGCGGACGCGGCGGCGAGGTGGGTGGCGACGGTCGTCTTGCCGCAGCCGCCCTTGATGTTGGCGACGAGGATCGTGAGCATGGCCGTGGACTCTACACCGCGGCGTCCGGCTTCGACCAGAAATGCTTGGTGTCGATGAAATCATGCCACAGGGCGACCAGCGCCGCCTCGGTGTCGGCCACCCCGCGGGCGTGCCAGCCGATGACGATGCCGGCGGCGCGCGGCTCGCCGGGGGCTGACCGGCTGCCGTCGTCGTGCAGCTCGTGCAGAAGCCGCGTCGCCGTCGCCACGTCGTTCAGATGCCCCAGCGCATCCTGCAGGGCGGCAAGCTGCTGGATGTAGCGGCGCACCGGTTTGTCGTCATACAGGCTGCGGAAGAACTCCACCGCATAGCGCAGCTTCTTCAGGGCAATGCGCAGCTGGTGGCGCTGGGCCACCGGCAGATGGGCGAAGCCGTGGCCGGCCCGCTTGGCCTTCTTGTGGCGCTTGTTCAGCAGATGGTCGGCCAGCCCGATCACCGGCTGGAACAGCCGCACCGACTCCTCGCTGACCGGCTGGTCGCGCCAGCCGCGCTTCTCCACCCAGCTGCCGACGCCCAGCAGGAAGGCGGTGTAGCGCTCCGAGCGGATCGCCTCGCGCACGCCCTCATAGGCGCGCAGCCGCTTGGCCTCGGCCGCCGCCGCCAGCGTGTCGAGATCCTCGACCGCCGAGCGGCCATGCCCGTCGGCCTTGTGGAAGGCGTCGCGCACCGGGGCCAGCAGTTCCTCGCCGAACACGTCCCAGTCGCGCGCCGGCCCCAGGCTGCCGGCCAGCCACTTGATCTCGCCGACCAGCCAGAGATATTGCGCGGCCGGAATGAAGGGCCGGAACAGCGCGGTGGCCGAACGCAGCCGGCGCAGCGCGACGCGCATCTGGTGCACGCCCTCCGGGTCCTCACCGGCCAGCGTCACCGCCTCGTTCGCCACCATGTGGGCGAGGCAGGCGCGGACGATGCGGGCGACCGCCCCCTCCACCGTCGTCTCGGGGTCGAGCAGCAGCTTTTCCGCCTTCAGCGCCTTGTCGGCGCCGCCGTTGGCCAGCGCATGGCCGCGTTCCGCCTTGGTCCGCATCTCCAGCCGCAGCGGGGCGGACTTGGCCAGCTCCTGCGCCAGATCGTAGAGGGCGGCGGGCGTGCCGCTTTTCAGTTCGAGTTCGACCTCGCACAGGTCACGGGATTGCCCGTCGGGCAGTTCGATCCGGCCGCGGTCGAAGGCAACCTCGATCAGGGTCGAGTCGTCGCCGTCGCCCAGCGTCACATCCTGCGTGGTCCGTTCGACGATGGAGGTGAAGACCGGCCGCAGCTCCCTGTCGCTGAGCGACCCCAGCAGCTCGATGGCGGCGCCGTCGGCGATCAGCGTCAGGTCGGGTGCGGCGGAGGTCACCGCGCATTCCCACTCGCCGCGCCCCAGCCCGTCCTCGTCCGGTGCGGACTTGACCGTCTGGACGAAGCCGTCGCCGGTCTTGCGCACCCGCAGCGTCACCTTCCGCGCGGCGAGCCGGCGGTCCTCGGTGTCGTAATAGGTGCTTTCCAGGGTCCGTGTCGCCGCCGGGCCGGTGGCCCGGTCTGCGATGGCGGAAGCGGCGCGCAGCCTGTCGAAGTCTTCCGGCTTCGCCGCCAGCTTCAGTTCCGTCTCGCGGTTGATCTCGGCCTCAGCCATCGCCTGCGCTTCAACCCCCGTTTTGCGGCCCATTGGCCTACAGTTGGGTGTTTGCACAGCCTATGGACAGGGTCAAGTTACGGAAATGTTGCAGGATCCCGCGGCTGCGGCTTCCGCAGGCGGCGCATCCTCGATCGGAACAGAGCTTCAGACCAAGGCTTTAGCCAGGATGATGCAGGGTCATTATGCCCCATTTTCCCCCACCCCTGGGGCGTTGCAAAGCGTGCAGGGCTGTGGTTGGGTTCCCCCAAATCGAAACGGCCTGTCCCGATGGGGAAGGGCCATAATCTGGGGAAGTGTGACGATGACCGATTTCAACACGATCGACGACCTTGAGGTGAGCGGCAAGACGGTGCTGGTCCGCGCCGACCTGAACGTTCCGATGCAGGACGGCAAGGTGTCCGACACCACCCGCATCGACCGCCTCGCCCCCACCCTGAAGGAGCTGTCCTCCAAGGGCGCCAAGGTCGTGGTCCTGTCGCATTTCGGTCGCCCGAAGAACGGCCCGGACGCCAAGAACTCCCTGCGCAACGTGCTGGACGCGCTCAGCGCCGCCGTCGGCCAGAAGGTCGCCTTCGCCGAGGATTGCGTCGGCGAGAAGGCCAAGGAGGCCATCGCCAAGGTGCATGACGGCGCCATCGTGCTGCTGGAGAACACCCGCTTCCACGCCGAAGAGGAAAAGAACGATCCGGCCTTCGCCAAGCAGATGGCCGAACTGGGCGACCTCTACGTCAACGACGCCTTCTCCGCCGCCCACCGTGCCCATGCCTCGACCGAGGGTGTCGCCCGCCTGCTGCCCAGCGCCGCCGGCCGCCTGATGGAAGCGGAGCTGAAGGCCCTGACGCTCGCGCTGGAGAAGCCGGAGCGCCCCGTGGCCGCCGTCGTCGGCGGTGCGAAGATCTCGACCAAGCTGGAGCTGCTCGGCAACATGGTCCGCAAGGTGGACCTGCTGGTGCTGGGCGGCGGCATGGCCAACACCTTCCTGTTCGCCCAGGGCACCGACGTCGGCGCCTCGCTGTGCGAGAAGGACATGGCCGATCAGGCCCGCGCCATCATGGCGACCGCCAAGGAAGCCAACTGCGAGATCCTGCTGCCGAAGGACTTCGTCGTCGCCAAGGAGTTCAAGGCCGGCGCCGCCAACCGCGTCGTCGCCTTCGACGCCATCGGCGCTGACGAGATGGCGCTGGACATCGGCCCGGCCACCGTCGAGTTCCTGGGCGTGAAGCTGCAGGGCGCCAAGACCGTCGTCTGGAACGGCCCGCTCGGCGCCTTCGAGATCCAGCCCTTCGACGCCGGCACCAACGCTGTTGCCGGTCTGGTCGCCGCCCGCACCGAATCGGGCGGCCTGCTGTCGGTCGCCGGCGGCGGCGACACCGTGGCGGCGATGGCCCATGCCGGGGTCGAGGACAAGTTCACCTACGTGTCCGCCGCTGGCGGCGCCTTCCTGGAATGGTTGGAAGGCAAGGAGCTGCCGGGTGTGGCGGCGCTGAAGAAGTAAGCGGTTACACGGGATCGCGAACGAAAAAGGCTCCGGGTTTCGGCCCGGAGCCTTTTTGTTTTGTCACCCCTGTCCAGCCCCGTTGGACCGCAGCTTCCGCCACTCCGCCATCCCCTGGTCGTCCAGCGCATACTGCCCGCGCGCTGACCGCCACAGGATGTTCTTCTGCCGCAGCGCCTCGATGGCCGCCTGCACGGCTGGCGGCTCCACCGCTTCGCCGATCACGTCGGCATAGGCCTGCAGCGCCGGGGCGGAAAAGGGGGCGGATTGCGGCCCCTCCACCGCCAGCCGCTCGACCACCGCCTGCTGTAACGGCGACAGCCCCGACCACGCGCTCTCGTATTCGTCCCACACTCGCTGGCGAAGCTCGGTCGCGCCATCCGCCAGCGCCCGCTTCAGATCGCCGGCATCGCCGACCAGCAGCGCCGCATCCGATAGAATCCTCATCAGCTTTTCCGGCTGCCGTCCCACCGCGTCGAAAGCCGCGAAGACATCGTCCGCATCGAACCGGTTGCCCTCGGCCAGCCGGTTGTTGATCCAGGCCGTATAGGCATCGGTATAGGTGCGGTCGAGCAGCGGAAAACTGCGCACGCTCGTCCCGAAAAAGGGCTGGTCGCGGTTCAGCACCAGCCGGCTCAGCTTGTCGCGGTGAGATCCGGTCAGCACGATCATCAGGTTCGGCCCGTCGCGGGCATCGTCCCGGGTGTTCAGCCGGTCGCGCGCCGCCTTCAGCGCGAACATGGCGTTCAGCCCGGCCTCTGTCGTCAGGGCGTGCTGCGCTTCATCCACCAGCAGGGCGATGCGCTTGTGCGTGCGTTCCAGCAGGGCTTCCAGCGCGTCGGCCAGCGTGGTCCCCTGCGCCTGTCCGATCCGGTCGATATCGACCGAAACGCCGCCCATGCCGAATTTGCTGAGTCCGACTGCCCGTGCCGCCTTCACCGGCAGACTGTCGGCCCGGCGAAGCTCGGCCTTCAACGCTTCCGCGATCAGATGCGCCGGGTCGGCCGCCATGTCCGACCATAGATCGACATAGACCGCCAGAATCCCGCGGTTCTCCAGTTCCGGCCCCAGGTCATGGCGCAGGAAGGTGCTCTTCCCGGTGCGCCGCGGCGCCGCCAGACACAGCGTCGGCTCCGCCCCGATCGGCGCGTCCCCGGTCACGATGTCGGCCAGCGACGCCGCCAGCTTCGGCCGGTGGAACAGGAACTTCTGCGCAGCTGCGGAGGTGGGGGCGGACAGCACGGGCGGCCTCATTAGGACCAATTATATTCCGGACCATAATTTATAGTCTAAAAAATAATCGTCAATAGTCCGTTGCGGACTGCGTAACGACCCCCGCACACCAACCGTTTCCCCTTGCATCCGCCTGCACGAATGGTCATAAAAGCGGCGGGAGACTGGCGTCGGACGAGTCCCTCGCCAACCCGGTCAGGTCCGGAAGGAAGCAGCCGCAACGAGTTACGGCTCGGGTCGTTCGTCCAGTCTCCCACCCTATCCGAAAATTGCCAGCACGAAACAGACGGCGACAGCGCGGCGCCGGGACGCTATCCTGCGGCCCGAAATTCCCCTCCCGTCGTTTCGACAGGCCAGCCGCGTGACCGATACCACTGCCGTTTCTGCCGCCGAAATCACCGCCGCTCCCGCCTCCCCCGCCACCGGGCAGGCTTACCGGGTGCTCGCGCGCAAATACCGGCCAAAGACCTTCGACGAGCTGATCGGGCAGGACGCGCTGGTCCGCACCCTGACCAACGCCATCCAGTCCGGCCGCATCGCCCAGGCCTTCATGCTGACCGGCGTGCGCGGCGTCGGCAAGACCACCACCGCCCGCATCATCGCCCGCGCGCTGAACTGCACCGGCCCGGATGGCACCGGCGGGCCGACGGTCAGCCCCTGCGGCGTCTGCGACAATTGCCGCGCGATCGCCGAGGACCGCCACGTCGACGTGATGGAGATGGACGCCGCCAGCCACACCGGCGTCGACGACATCCGCGAGATCATCGACGGCGTGCGCTACTCGCCCGTCTCGGCCCGCTACAAGCTCTACATCATCGACGAGGTCCACATGCTGTCGAAGAGCGCGTTCAACGCGCTCCTGAAGACGCTTGAGGAACCGCCGAGCCATGTGAAGTTCGTCTTCGCCACCACCGAGATCCGCAAGGTCCCGGTCACGGTGCTGTCGCGCTGCCAGCGCTTCGACCTGCGCCGCGTCGACGCCCAGGTGTTGAAGGAGCATTTCACCCGCATCACCGCCCTTGAGGGCGCCGACATCGAGGGCGACGCCGCCGCCCTGATCGCGCGGGCTGCCGACGGTTCGGTGCGCGACGGCCTGTCGCTGCTCGATCAGGCCATCGCGCTGGCCGCCGGCACCGTCACCGCGCAGCAGGTGCGCGACATGCTGGGTCTGGCCGACCGCACCCGCGTCATCGACCTGTTCGAGGCCGCCGTCTCCGCCCGTCCGGCCGAGGCGATGGACATCCTGGCCGACCTGCACCGCGTTGGCGCCGATCCGGTGGTGATCCTGCAGGACCTGCTCGACCTCGTCCACAATCTGACCCGCCTGAAGGTGGTGCCTGACAGCGCCAACGACCCGTCCCTGCCGGAGGCGGAGCGCACACGCGGATCCGCCCTGTCGACCAAGCTCGGCATGCCGGCGCTGACCCGCGCGTGGCAGCTTCTGTTGAAGGGGCTGAACGAGGTGCAGGCCGCCCCGGTGCCGCAGCAGGCGCTGGAGATGGTGATCGTCCGCCTGTCCTACGCCGCCGACCTGCCGACTCCGGGCGAGTTGATCCGCCAGTTCCAGGCCCAACAGGCCAATGGCGGCAGTGGCGGCGTGCCGATGGGCCGCGGCCCCGGCGGTGGAGGCGGACCGGTCGCGGTCGCCAGCCAGTCCACCCACGCGGTTGCCCGTTCCATGGGTTCGGCCCAGCCGCAGAGCGCTCCCGTGGCGCAGGCGGCCCCCGCCCCGGCCCCCGCCCCAGCCCCCATTGCGGCCGGCGAAGAGCTGTCGCCGATGCCGCACGACTTCCGTGCGCTGGTGCAGCTGTTCTCCGACCGGCGCGAGGGCGCGCTCTACGGCTATATGATGGAGACGGTTCAACTGGTCCGCATGGAGCCGGGCCGGCTGGAGCTGAAGCTCCGTCCCGCCGCTCCGCCGACGCTGCCGGCCAAGGTCGGGCAATTCCTGACCGAATGGACCGGCCATCGCTGGATCGTCGCCCTGTCCGAAGGCCCGGCCCAGCCGACGCTGGCGGAGCAGGACAAGGCCGAGAAGCGCCGCGCCTGGTCGGAGGCCGAAACAAACCCGGTGGTGCGTGCCGTGCTCGACGCCTTCAGCGGCGCAAAGATCATCGACGTCCGCGACCTCGCCGAAGTTGCCGCGGCGGAGAGCGCGGCGGTTGCGGATGACGGCGAGACACCCGATTTCATGGTTCAGCAGCAGGACGATGGGGTCTATTACCCCCTCGACGACGAAGGAGAGTACTGACCGATGAAGAATATCGGCAACATGATGAAGCAGGCCCAGCAGATGCAGGCCAAGATGCAGGAAATGCAGGCGAGCCTGGAGCAGGTCGAAGTGACCGGCCAGAGCGCCGCCGGCATGGTCGTCGTGACCGTCAACGGCAAGAGCGAGATGAAGAAGGTCAAGCTCGACAAGTCCGTCGTCGATCCCGAGGACGTCGAGGTGCTGGAGGACCTGATCGTCGCCGCCTTCAACGACGCCAAGAAGAAGGTCGAACAGCACGTCGCCGAGGAAACCTCGAAGATGATGGGCGGACTGAAGCTCCCGCCCGGCATGAAGCTGCCGTTCTGATCCTACGGTATCTGTGAAAGTCCCCTCTCCCCGGAGGGGAGAGGCGGATTTGCACATCGATGATCGGACCTGAAATCGAACGCCTGATCCAGTTGCTGTCCAAGCTGCCGGGACTCGGTCCCCGGTCGGCACGGCGGGCGGCACTGCATCTGATGAAGCGGCGGGACAGCCTGCTGGTTCCCCTGTCGGAAGCGATGGCGGCGGCCGGCGAATCGATCCGCGCCTGCTCCATCTGCGGCAACCTGGACAGCCGCGATCCCTGCACCGTCTGCTCCGACCCCACCCGCGACCGTTCGGTCATCTGCGTGGTGGAGGATGCCGGCGACCTGTGGGCATTGGAACGCACCCGGGCCTTCCGCGGCACCTACCATGTGCTGGGCGGTCTGCTGTCGGCCCTGCAGGGTGTCGGCCCTGACGACCTGAACATTGCCGGCCTCGCCGAACGCGCCAAGGACCCGGCGGTGCACGAGATCATCCTGGCACTCAACGCCACCGTCGACGGCCAGACCACCGCCCATGTGGTGACCGACCGCCTGACCGACTCCGACGTCTCGGTCTCCCGCCTCGCCCACGGCGTTCCGGTCGGTGGCGAGTTGGACTATCTCGACGACGGCACGCTGACGGCGGCATTGAAGGCACGGCGGCCGTTGTAGCTCCGGCCACGCGGCCCCCTCCCTAACCCTCCCCCACCTTCGGTGGGAGAGGGGACTGCCGCAATCTTACCCTCACTGCCGAAGGCGGGGGAGGGAGGGACCTGCGGCGAAGCCGTGGGAGGGAGGGGGCACACGTACACACCACGTACGCCCCCCCGCACTTCACGCATCGCGAACCGCCGTACGCCGCAGTTTACGAAGCCACGCCCACCTCCCACGCACCCGCGCTGGCACGTACACCTGCCTGCCGACGATGGTCCTTCGCAACACAACACCCGCGAAGGCACCCTCCCGATGCGCAAGCCCGCCAAACTCCCCATCGTCATCCGCATCCTGCTGGGCTTCTCCCCCTGGCTGCTGTTCGGCGCCGTCCTGCCGCTTGCCGGGCTGTTGCCAGCCTCGCTCGCGGCACTGGCGGCCAGCCTCGCCCTCTGCGTTCTCGACAAGCTGCGCGGCTCCTACAAGGCGCCGGAGCTGGTCGCCGCCGCCTTCTTCGCCGCCTTGCCGCTCTGCGCACCGTTGGGCTTGGACTGGCCGGTGCACAATCTCGGCTTCGCGATCCATCTCGCGCTGTCGGCCATGGCCTTCGGCAGCATCGCCATCGGCAGCCCCTTCACCCTGCAATATGCCCGCGACGACTGGCCGCGCGAGTATTGGCACCTGCCGCAGTTCGTCGCCGTCAACCGGCTGATGACGACGGTCTGGGGCGTGCTGTTCCTGGTCGGCGGCCTCGGCTTCGCCGCTCTGCCCGGCTGGGAGGCTCCGGTCTCCATCGGTGCCAGCGCACTGGGCATGGTCGCCAGCCGGCTGCTGCCGAACTGGCTCGTCACCATGGGGATGCGCCGCAGGCTGGCCGAGTCCGACCCGCACCCCTGGCCGGCCCCGGCGATCCTGAACCGCAAGCGCTCCGCTCCAAACGAGCGCGACGTGGTGGTGGTCGGGTCCGGCATCGGCGGGCTGACGGCGGCGGCGCTGCTGGCGCGGGCCGGCGCGAGGGTCACGGTTCTGGAGGCGCATGACCGCCCCGGCGGCTTCTGCACCAGTTGGACGGTCAAGGCGCGCAACCGCGGCGAACCGGGTGCCGAGCCGTTCCGCTACGTCTTCGATGCCGGTGTCCACGACATCAGCGGCGCCCAGCCCGGCGGCCCGGTCGATCATCTGCTGCGCACGCTCGGCGTCCAGAACCGGGTGGACTGGCAACCGGTGAACCGGGGCGTGGTGATGAACGGCAGGTTGCTCCAACTGGCCAGTGATTCCGACGGACTGGCAACCCAGATCGCCGCCGACCACCCGCCCAGCGCCGCCGGCGCCGCCGCCTTCCTGACGGAAATGCGGGCAATCTATGACGAGATGTTCCGCGGCTGCGCCGAGCGCGGCCTGCCCAACATCCCCGACTCGGTGGCGACGATGCGCCGCTACGCCATCGACTGCCCTCATGCCTTCCGCTGGATGGGCCGCCCCTTCCAGGAGATGCTGGACCATTACATCCCCGACCGCGCTGGCCAGCGTCTGCTGACCGTGCTGACCGGCTATCTCAGCGACCGGGCGGACCTGCTGACCGCCGGCCAGATGGCGCCGATCTTCGGGTACTGGTTCTCCGGCGGCCGCTATCCCGCCGGTGGGTCGCAGGCGCTGGCCGATGCGCTGGCCCAATCGATCCGCGCCGACGGCGGCGAAGTCCGCCTGCGCACCCCCGTCAGCCGCATTCTGATCGAGAACGGCCGCGCCGCCGGTGTCGAGACCGCCGACGGCCGCGTCATCCGCGCCCCCGCCGTGATCTCCAACGCGGACGTACGGCGGACCATGCTGGAACTGGTGGGGGCGGAGCATCTCCCGGCCGCCTACGCCGCCCGTTGCGCGGCGCTGCGTCCTTCGACCTCGGCCTTCATGGTCACGCTGGGGCTGGACATCGTCCCCGACCTGCCGGCGATGACCTTCCTGCCGTCCGATGAGGCCGGTTTCGGCATGGCCATCGCCGTCCCCTCCCTCCACGACCGCAGCCTCGCCCCCGCCGGCCATGCCGCGGTGACCCTGCTGCGGCTGGCCCCGGCCGATGCCGGCTGGAACCGCGCCGATCCCGCCTACAAGGCGCGCAAGCGGGCGGAGGGCGATGCGATGGTCGCTGCCGCCGCCCGCCTGATCCCCGATCTTGAACGCCACATCACCACCCGGCAGGAGGCCAGCGCCGCCACCTTCGCCCGCTATGCCCACACCAGCGCCGGTAGCATCTACGGCATCGCCCCCTACCAGCAACGGCTGACCCGCCGCAGCCCGATCCCCGGCCTGTGCCTGACCGGCGCCGGCGTCTTCCCCGGTCCCGGCGTCGAGGCCTGCGTCATCTCCGGACGGCTGGCGGCCGAAGCCCTGCTGGGCAAGGAAAGCCTGACGTCGGAGGCCCTGCACCACACCACCCGGCAGGCCGTCCGCTCCCCCGCCCTGCCGGTGGCCCAGATGGGCTGAGCACTGGCTTTCAAATCTAATCCGCAAACCCGGCCAGCGCCCGCACCTCGGCCGGGCTGCGGCCCTCGTCGCGGAGCGAGCGCAGGGACTGGGCGCGGTCGCGCTTGGCCAGCCGCTCGCCCGCCGCGTTCCGCAGCAGGCCGTGATGGTGATAGTCCGGCGGATCGTAGCCCAGAAGCGCCTGCAGCAGCCGGTGCAGGTGGGTGGCGAAGAACAGGTCCTCGCCGCGGGTGACCAGCGTCACCCCCTGCAGATGGTCGTCGACGGTGACGCTGAGGTGATAGCTGGTCGGCGTGTCCTTGCGCGCCAGCACCACGTCGCCCAGCAGTTCCGGCGTCGCCTCCTGCCAGCCCCGCGCCCGGTCGTGCCAGCGCAGCGGCCCGGCCAGCCGGCGGGCAGCCTCCACGTCGAGTCGCAGCGCCCAACTGTCACCACGGCCGATTCGCTCCGCCCGCTCGTCGGCGGAGCGATGCCGGCAGGTGCCGGGATAAAGCGGCCCATCCGGTCCATGAGGCGCCGCACCGGCCCGCGCGATCTCGGCGGCGATGTCCTTGCGGGTGCAGAAACAGGGATAGAGCACGCCCCGCGACTCGAGCCGGGCCAGCGCCGCGCGGAAATCGTCGAAATGGTCGGACTGGCGCCGGACCGGGCCGTCCCAGTCGAGACCGAGCCACGCCAGATCCTCGATCAGGTCGCGCTCGTACTCGGGGCGGCAGCGGTTGGGATCGATGTCCTCGATCCGCAACAGGAAGCGTGCGGCGGCACTGCGGGGGGCGCTGCGGGCGGTGGTCCAGCCGAACAGCGCGGAATGGGCATGGCCCAGATGCAGATGCCCGGTGGGGCTGGGGGCGAAGCGGGTGACGAGATCGCTCATCCCCGCTTTATAGCGGATCGCGCGCCGGACCGGGCGCGGGATGTGATGGATCGCTCGGACTTAGATGTAAGGCCAGATCAAATATAAGGATTGTCGCGGATCGGCTCGACCGGGATCTCTTCGCCTTCCAGATACAGCGCCAGACGGCGGCGCAGCTCGCGATCGAACGCGTCGATGCGGATCTGGCGCTCACGCTCCTCGCGTTCACGGCGCTTCTGGGCGAGGTCGATGATGACGGCGGTCATGGCGGACTTTCCTCGGGGTCGCTTCCGGCCGGTTCGGACCGGCGGGATCGGCTTGGATCAACGAGACCCACCATGGCGCCGTCATGGTTAACGAGGGGTAAGCGCACAAGGGAGGCGGCCGGACTTTCTGCCGATGTCATTGTCGATGTCACAGCCCCCGCGCGAAGGTCCGGATGGCGCTCCGCCGCCTTTCCGGGCATGTCCACAGCGCAAAAAAGGTTACACATCGGTGAAGAAATTCGGCCGCACCGGGTCAAGATGTTGAGTCCGGCCCCCTGATCCACTATGTATCTGGTTGTCCCGGATCGCCATCCGGCCGCCGGGGCGGAGCAGAGACGACCCCGCGCACAAGCCGCACCAGTGTCGCGTGCCGGGATCCAGACACGTCAGACAACGGTTTCAGATAAGGGAGTGGCCATTGGCTCCACCACCCGATCACTGTCCGGCTCTGGTGCTGAACGCGGATTTCCGCCCGCTCAGTTACTTCCCCTTGTCGCTATGGTCCTGGCAGGAAGCGGTCAAGGCGGTCTTTCTCGAACGGGTCAACATCGTATCGCACTATGACCGGGTCGTCCGATCCCCAAGTTTCGAAGTCCGGTTGCCCAGCGTCATCTCGCTGAAAGAGTTCATTCCGGCCACGCGCCGCCCGGCCTTCACCCGCTTCAACGTCTTCCTGCGCGACCGCTTCACCTGCCAGTATTGCGGCCGCCCCTTCCCCACCCACGATCTGACCTTCGACCATGTGATCCCGCGGTCGCGCGGCGGTCGGACGACGTGGGAAAACGTCATCACATCCTGTTCGGCCTGCAATCTGGCGAAGGGCGACCGCCTTCCCCACGTCTGCGGCATGATCCCCCTCAGTCCGCCCTTCCAGCCCAGTGCGTATGAGCTGCAAGAGAACGGACGCGCCTTCCCGCCAAACTTCCTCCATGAAAGTTGGCGGGATTTTCTTTACTGGGACTCGGAACTGGACCCGATGTAGCACGGTGCGGATGGGGGGGACGCTGTCGCCCCCTGCACCCGCCCGTTACGCCCGCCGGTTATACTCGCTCGGCCACCCAGATCACCGCCCGGGTGCCGGCCTTGATCGCCGCCGACAGGATCGGATAGCCCGCCGCGCGCTCCGCCTCGTTCTGCAGCCCGATGTCGCGGTGCTCGACCTCTTCCGCCTGGAACTTGCGGATGCTGTCGGTCAGCTCCTGCTCCTCGGGGCCGAGATGCTTCAGTTGCGCCTCGTAATGCTCCTCGATCACCTCTTCCACCGCGACGGTGCAGGCCATCGCCGCGCGTTCGCCCAGGATCGCGGTGCCGGCGCCCAGCAGGAAGCCGGTGACGTGCCACAGGGGCTGCAGCAGGGTCGGCCGCACCCGGCGCCGGTTCAGCTGCTTTTCGAAATATTCCAGATGGACCAGCTCCTGCTCCGCCATGTGGCGCAGGGTCTTGCCGTGGCGCCCCTTGCCCATGACGGCGATCTGGCCCTCATAGATGCGCTTGGCGCCGTACTCGCCGGCATGGTCGACCCGGACGATGCGGGCCAGCCGCTCGCGCCGCGGCAAATCGCCGGGCATCGAACCGGGCAACGAACCGCGACTTGTATCGGGGCGGGAAACAGCGGAGGCAGACGTCGTTTCACTCACAATGCGGTCCTCGACACCGGGGTGCGGGTGTAGGCGATGCGCGCCGCGACGAAGGCGTAGGCCGCCAGCGCCAGCGAGATCACCACGTTGTAGCCCGCCATTGAGATCCCGAACAGCGACCACGCCACTTCGTCACAGCGGGTGACCGGGGCGGCCAACACCTGGGCGCGCAACGCCTCCAGCGAATTGGCAGGCGCCGACCCGCCGCAGGACGAGGTGCCGGCCCACCAATGCTGCTCCACCCCGACATGATAGGCGGCGATGCCGGCGCCGGCCAGCAGGGCCAGCCCGCTCACCACCAGCAGCGCGTCGCCCAGCCCCTTCCAGCGGCGGAACAGCCAGGTCACCAGCCCCAGCACCATCACCGCCACATAGGGCCAGCGCTGCAGGATGCACAGCACGCAGGGTTGGTAATCCAGCACGAACTGGAAGAACAGGGCCGACAGCAGCACCCCGGCGCTGGCCAGCGCCAGCAACAGGGCGGCCACGCGGGGATCGTCGAAGACACGGGACATGAGGGGCTTGGTCGTCATGGCCGACAAGGTAGCGCGTACTGGGCCGTTCGGCCAGCCGTCCGCGATGCCCGCGCCGCCCCTGCGACGGCATGGCAGGGGCCACGGCCGGTGCGGGGAATAAGCGGCACCGCGGCGGCGTCCCCGACGCCTGGCGATGTCCGGACGGAGATGCCCGGACGCCCCCGTTCTTTTGCACTTTCCGTTTCCGGACTGTTGCGTTAGAAGAGGCGTCGCTGCGGGCGTGGTGAAATTGGTAGACGCGCCGGACTCAAAATCCGGTTCCGCAAGGAGTGTCGGTTCGAGTCCGACCGCCCGCACCACCCGATCCCCTCACTTGGGATCGCGCTTTCCGGCCGGACCAAGTCTTCCGATCAGCCGGCCACCTTTTCGGCGAACTGGTCGAACGCCTCGACCGCCTGGGCGGCATACATCACCGACGGCCCGGCGCCCATATAGACCGCCATCCCCATCGTCTCCATCACCTCGTCGCGGCTCGCCCCCTGCTTCATCGCCGCTTCGGCATGGAACGCGACACAGCCGTCGCAGCGGATCGCCACCGCGATGGCGAGCGCGATCAGTTCCTTGGTCTTGGTGTCGAGCGCATTTGCCTTCAGCGCCGCCTGGGCCATTCCGGAAAAGGCCTTCATGACGTCGGGCGCACCGCCGCGCAGTTCACGAATGGCGCCGGACAGCTCGCCGGTCATCTGCGGCCAGTTCTTATGCATGGTCGTCTCCTGTTCCCGAAAGGCGCCCGCCGAACCATCTGTGCCCGGACGGCACCGCCATTCATTGACAATAAATTAGAATATACTAATCTATAGGTCAAGGGCCGTCCGCGGCCGCCCCCTCTCCCCTTTGCAAGGACCACGAACCATGTCGCTGTGCTCGCTTTTCCGCCGCCTGATTCCCGCCGCTCCCTCGGATGGACAGGGTGGCGCCGGCCGCATCCAGCAGATCGACGCGGCGACCGCGATCCAATGGCAGTCCAAGGGCGAGGCGGTGATCGTCGACGTCCGCGAACCGCACGAGCACGCCGCTGGCCACATTCCGGGCGCGATCCTGAACCCGCTGTCGCGGTTCGACCCGTCGCGCGTGCCCACCGACTCGGGCAAGCATCTGGTCTTCCACTGCCAGGGCGGCATGCGCTGCGGCCCGGCGGCGGAGCGCATGATGGCCGCCGGCTACACCGGCACCATCAACCGCCTGCGCGGCGGCTTCGCCGCCTGGGCCAATGCCGGCGGAAAGGTGGAACGCTGATCGGGCGGCGGGCTCGTCGAAGCTTCTGGCCTGCGCGTAGCCGGGGACGTATGAATCCTTACGCCGCAGGCAAGAAGCAGAGACCGCCGCATGAAGCCCGCCTCCCCCTCGACTGCCCCTTCCTCGATCATTGTCGATGAAGTCGCTCCGCAGAGCTTCACCCTGACGGTGATGTTCAACGGCCAGCGCTTCGACTGCGGCACCTACATCAACCGTGCAGCCGCGATGCAGGCCGGCCGCCTGTTCCTCCAGCGCAAGGAGGGCGAGGCGGCCAACGGCCGGACCAAGCGGAAGCCGGGCAAGACGTGATGCCCGACATGCCGCCGAACGACGATCGCCCCCGCATGGCCGCCAATCTCGGCGCCGCCATCGCCATCATGATCGTCCTCGTGCTGGGCTATTGGCTGATGAACGCCTTGATGCGGCAGTCGAAGACCGAAGACTGCCTGCTGGCCCACCGTCGGACCTGCGGCCCGGTCGAAGGGCATTGAGCGACCGCCGGTGCGGAAGCCGCATGGGTGGGGCCTGGGTGGGTTCCCGACCACTCCACGCCCGTCGGGATGCTCCCACATCGGTCAGGAAGGCCATCGCTCGGCAAGATGGTGCGGGCGGCGGGACTCGAACCCGCATACCAAGAGGTGAGGGATTTTAAGTCCCTTGCGTCTACCGGTTTCGCCACGCCCGCGCCCCGGACTCTGCCATCGCAATCCAGCCCATGCGACCGGATCCGTACGGCAAAGCTCACGTCCACGGAGCGGTCCCGCGCCGCGCGCGCAGATTGCATACCTCGATATGCAACGCACCGTTCCGTGGTCATGACTTAGACAATCGCGGGGCTGCGGGTCAAGAGGCCTTCGCAAAACCACAGGCATTCCCATATCGAAGGAAGCGCAACTGGGAGACAGGCCCGGGACCGGGCCGGCATAGGGAGGGAGGCGGCGTGAGCGAGACGCAATGGATGTCGCTGGTGGCGCTGCTGATGGTCGCGGTCCTGGTGGTGCCGGCCGCCCTTCGCCGGAACCGCGGAGTCGTGCTGCGCAATGCCGCGCTGTGGCTGGCGCTGATCGTCGCCCTGGTCTGGGTCTATAACCGATTCGGACCGTTCGGCCTCTGATTAAGGACGGGTGTCCTCGTTCATCGTCATGATGCCGATTCCCATCGACACGCTGCCGAAGGTCAGCATCAGACCGGCATAGAGCATCACCGTGGCGGTGATGCCATAGTCGCTGTTGCCGATCAACGTCGCCAGCTTAGCGACGTCGAACCACAAGAGACCGGTCGCCAGCACCACGGCGCCGACGATGCCGGCGAACAGATGGCGGAGAAGAAACAGCAGCGCTGCTTTCTCGAAGCTCTTCATGGCGGGGCTCCCGCGGCAAACCTGATTTGGATGACAGCTTGTTAATATAGGACCTAAACGGTCCTCGACAATCGATCCGCCGACATAACCGTCATTTGGACCGGAGTCATAGCCCGATTACCCTTTCGTACCAACCGTGACGGTGGGCGTACCGCCCAGGCGGCGGACGATCTCCGCCAACTCGTCGGTCGCGGCCGCCAATTCCTGCTCGTCGGTGCCGCGCAGGACCAGGCTGACGCCGAAGAAGCCGGCGCGGAAGTAAGGATAGCTGCCGATCTCCAGGGCCGGATGGCGGTCCTGCAGAGCGGACAACTCGGCGGCGATCACCCCCTCCGCCAGCTCGCAGGCCACCGTGCGGGCATGCAGCGCCGGCCCGCCGGCCAGCCGCGGCAAAATGCCGTCCAGCATCGCCCGCATGATGTTGGGCACGCCGGCCATGACGAAGACGTTGCCGATCTGGAAGCCCGGCGCCTGGCTGATCGGGTTGTCGATCAGGATGCCGCCGGCCGGGACGTTGGCCATGCGCAGCCGGGCCTCGTTCAGCTGGCCGGCGGCGTAATGGCGCTCCAGCCGGGCGACCGCCTCCGGGTTGCGTTCCAGCGCCACGCCGAAGGCCTTGGCGACGCAGGCAGCGGTGATGTCGTCGTGGGTCGGGCCGATGCCGCCGGTGGTGAAGACATAGGTGTAGCGGGCGCGCAGCGCGTTGACCGCGGCGACGACCTCCTCCTCCACATCCGGCACCACGCGGGCCTCGCGCAGCCGCACGCCGATCTCCGTCAGCTTCTCCGCAATGTGGCCGAGATTGGCGTCCTTGGTCCGGCCCGACAGGATCTCGTTGCCGATCACCAGGACGGCGGCAGTGGGATTTGCGGCAACCGGGTTTTCTGCGGTCTCGGACGTCATGGCGGCGGGGGTCTCCGTGGAACGCTCTTGTCGAGCGGGAAGGCCAAGGGTAGCGTCGCCGCCAAGATGCGCTTTCCCACCCCCCTTCTTCAAGGCCGCCTGATCCGCCGCTACAAGCGGTTTCTCGCCGATGTCCTGTTGGACGGGGTGGAGGTGACGGCGCATGTCCCCAATTCCGGCAGCATGATCGGGCTGGACCTTCCCGGCTCCGCCGTCTGGCTGTCGCGCTCCGACAACCCGAACCGCAAGCTGGCCTACACGCTGGAACTGGTGGAGGCCGCCGCCCTCTGGGGCGAGGGGCTGGTCGGCGTCAACACCGGCCACCCGAACGCGCTGGTCGCCGCCGCCATCGCGGCCGGCACCATCCCGGAGCTGGCCGGCTACGACCGGCTGCGGCGCGAGGTGAAGTACGGCCGCAACAGCCGCATCGACGTGCTGCTGGAGGACGACCCGGCCAAGTCCGCTCCCCGGCCTCCCGCCTATGTCGAGGTCAAGAACGTCCACCTCCGCCGCCCCGACGGCCCCCATGGTGACGCCGCCGAGTTCCCGGATTGCGTCACCGCCCGCGGCGCCAAGCATCTGGAGGAGATGGCGGCGATGGTGGCCCAGGGCTGCCGCGCGGTCATGCTCTACCTTGTCCAGCGCGGCGATTGTACCCATTTCCGCACGGCGGCCGATCTCGATCCGACGTATCATGATGGTCTGCGCCGCGCATTGGATTCGGGGGTGGAGGCGCTGTGTTGGTCTTGCGCGATCACGCCCGAATCGATTGAATTGGACCGGCCGCTGCCGATCCGGCTTTAGGGCTGCGGCGGGCTTCGGCATCCGGCTTTTGGTTACTTGGCATAGGGGCTTTCGTCTTGGAACAGGATCACGTCGAATCCAACCGCGTCCGCCTTCATGGTCCGGAGGGATTCGAAGGCATGCGCAAGGCCGGCCGTCTGGCCGCGCTGGCACTGGACTACATCGTCCCCTATGTGCAGCCGGGCGTCACCACGGGCGAGCTTGACCGCCTACTGGAGCAGTTCATCCGCGACCATGGCGGCATCCCCGCTCCGCTGGGCTATCGCGGCTTCCCGCGCGCCAACTGCATCTCGGTCAACCACGTCGTCTGCCACGGCATCCCCGGCGACAAGCGGCTGGTCGACGGCGACATCCTGAACATCGACGTCACGCCCATCGTCGACGGCTGGTACGGCGACAGCAGCCGCATGTATCTGTGCGGCGACGTCGGCGTGAAGGCGCGCAAGCTGGTGGACGTCACCTATGATGCGCTGATGATCGGCATCGCCGCGGTGAAGCCGGGCGCCACGCTGGGCGACATCGGCCACGCCATCCAGACCTTCGCCGAGTCCCACCGCTTCTCGGTGGTGCGCGATTTCTGCGGCCACGGCGTCGGCCGCGTCTTCCACGAGCCGCCGTCGGTCCTGCATTACGGCAAGCCGGGCGAGGGCCTGGTGTTGAAGGAAGGCATGATCTTCACCATCGAGCCGATGATCAACACCGGCCGCCCCGACGTGAAGATCCTCGGCGACGGCTGGACCGCCGTGACCAAGGACAAGTCGCTGTCCGCCCAGTTCGAGCATTCCATCGGCGTGACCGCCGACGGCGCGGAGATCTTCACCCTGTCGCCGGCGGGCTACACCAAGCCGCCTTACGCGGTGGAGTGAGGCTGAGGGTTATTGTGGGGTGAGTGGCGGGCGCCGTGTCGGGGGATGCGGTGCCCGAGTTGTTTTTGGCTACTGCCAAGCACTCGATTGACCAGTGCCGCAACGGGCAAAACCGCAACAACCCGTAAACGATCAAGGGCCCGGCAATTGCTTGCCGAGCCCTTGAAAAAAACTGGTGCCGCAACAGGGATTTGAACCCCGGACCTACTGATTACGAATCAGTTGCTCTACCCCTGAGCTACTGCGGCGTCGTTGTGGCGCGGAACATAGCGAGGTGCTTCGCGGGATGCAAGCGGTGAATTTCGGAAAAATCGACCGCCCCTCCTCAAGCCTGCCATGCACCCGAACGCCTCACCCGTGCTGCCGGATCACCTCCAGGAAGGCATCGGCGTAGCGTTCCAGCTTGCGGCCGCCCACCCCCGGCAGATGGGCGAAGGCAGCGTGGTCACGGGGGCGCTGGGCCACCATCTCCAACAGCGTGCTGTCGTGGAAGATCACGTAAGGCGGCACGCTCTGCGCCTTCGCCAGCGCCGTCCGGCAGTCCTTCAGCGCATGCCACAGCGCGTCGTCGGCAGCCGACAGCGCACCGCGGGCGCCGGAGCGCGACACGCCCTCCCCGCTCGATCCGCCGCCGATGGACCCGCCCCGCGCGGTGTGGCGGCGCAGGGCGTCGTGGACGCCGCGGCGGCGTTCCAGCACCGGGTCCTTGCGCAGCTTCACCACCCGCTGACCCTTGATGACGGCAACCCCGGCATCGGTCAGGCGGAAGCCGCCATAGCCCTCCAGATCAACCGTCAGCAGCCCGGTCGCCACCAGTTGGCGGTAGACCGACTGCCATTCGACCTTGGTCAAATCCTTGCCGACGGCGAAGGTCTTCAACTGGTCATGCTGCTGCTGCACCACCTTCTCGGTGGCGTTGCCGACCAGCACGTCGATCAGGTGACCGGCGCCATAGCGTTGCCCGGTGCGGTAGACCGCCGACAGCGCCTTCTGCGCGGCGATGGTGCCGTCCCAGGTCTCGACCGGGTCCAGGCAGGTGTCGCAGTTGCCGCAGGGTTCCGGCAGCGTCTCGTTGAAATAGTTCAGCAGCACCTGACGGCGGCAGTCCGATGTCTCGCAGAAGCCCAGCAGAGCCTCCAGCTTGCCGCGCTCCACCCGGCGGTGGCTGTCGCCGGCCTCCGACTGTTCCAACATCTGGCGCAGCATCACCACGTCGGCCATGCCGTAGGCCATCCAGGCGTTGGCGGGCAGGCCGTCGCGGCCGGCGCGGCCGGTCTCCTGATAATAGGCTTCCAGGCTCTTGGGCGGGTCGAGGTGGCAGACGAAGCGGACGTTCGGCTTGTCGATGCCCATGCCGAAGGCGACGGTGGCGACCATCACCAGACCCTCGCTCTTGATGAAGCGGTCCTGGTTGGCCTCGCGTATCTCGGCGGGCAGCCCGGCATGGTAGGGCAGAGCCTCGCGGCCCTGTTGGTTCAGCCAGGCCGCGACATCCTCCACCTTGTTGCGCGACATGCAATAGATGATGCCGGCGTCTTCCGGATGGTTCTCGCGCAGGAAGGCCAGCATCTGCTGGCGCTCGCTCTTCTTCGGCACCACGCGGTAGGCAATGTTGGGCCGGTCGAAGCTGGACAGGAAGACGCGGGCGTCGGTCAGCCCCAGCTTGTCCTTGATCTCGGCGCGGGTCTGCACGTCGGCGGTGGCGGTCAGCGCGATGCGCGGCACCATCGGGTGGCGTTCGTGCAGGATCGACAGCTGCAGATATTCGGGGCGGAAGTCATGCCCCCACTGCGACACGCAATGCGCCTCGTCCAGCGCGAACAGCGCCAGCCGGGTGCGGTCGAGCAGGTCGAGGAAGCGCGGCGTCACCAGCCGTTCCGGCGCGACATAGACGAGGTCGATCTCGCCCTGCACCATCGCCCGCTCCACCTCCCGCGCCTCCGCCGGGCCGAGGGAGGAGTTGAGGAAGGCCGCGCGCACGCCAAGCTCCCGCAGAGCCGTCACCTGATCGCGCATCAGGGCGATCAGCGGCGAGACCACCACCGTCACCCCGTCGCGCACCAGCGCCGGGATCTGGTAGCACAGCGACTTGCCGCCGCCGGTCGGCATCAGCACCAGCGCGTCGCCACCGCGCACCACATGGTCGATGATGTCGGCCTGCTGGCCGCGGAAGGAGTCGTAGCCGAACACCGTCCGCAGCGCGTCGAGCGCCGTGGCCGGCCGTTGACCGAGGGCATCGTCCGACGCACCCGGGTTGCTGTAGGAAAACAACGAATCCACGCCGATGCGGTTCAGGAAAGTGGTGCCGGAAATCCGGCTTGTCGTCTCAACGCCCCATCATGTGGCACAGATCGCCCCCGGGGCAAAGCCGCAAAGGGACACGCCCGGGAACAAAGGTCGGACCTGCCCCGGCACCACCACACATTGGTGTGAAACAGTAGCGTCAGCTCATCGTCCGCGTGTAAACTGAAAACGGCGGATGGATTGGCCATCCGCCGTTTCAGAAGGAGGAAGGTGGCATGAGCAAAATGCCCTTCTTCCTGGTGCTCCAGTGGCGGCGATGGCGGATCGAAATCCGCCTGATCCGTCGCTAAACACCGGGAGAGTGCCGGTGGGTGTAGCAGCACCCGCCGGCCACCTCCGAAAAATATACAGCCGCACGCCCCGATTTTCAACGCGCGGTATTGGCCGCTACAGCAAATCCCGCAGCATCGCCACCAGTGGCACGTCGGCCGGCGGCATCGGGTAATCGCCCATTCGGTTCGGGTAGACCCAGGCGAGTCTCTGCCCCTCCTGCGGCATCACGTCACCCTCCCACACCCGGCAGACATAGAGCGGCATCAGCAGATGGAAGCTCTCGTAGCTGTGGGAGGCGAAGGTGAAGGGCGCGAGGCAGCTTGCCGCCGTGTCGATGCCCAACTCCTCCTTCAGCTCGCGCACCAGCGCGGCCTCCGGCGTTTCCCCGGCATCGACCTTGCCGCCGGGGAATTCCCACAGCCCCGCCAGCGACTTGCCGGGCGGGCGCTGGGCCAGCAGCACGCGCCCGTCGGCATCGACGAGCGCCACTGCGACCACCATCAGCACCGGCAGCGAGCCGCGGGCGGGGGTGGAACTGGGATCGAAACAGGCGGTCATCACTCAACTCCGCTGGCGATCAGCTCCGATAGCTGCCGTTGATGTCGATGTAGCCGTGCGTCAGGTCGCAGGTCCACACCTTCGCCGTTCCCTTGCCGAGGCCCAAGTCGATGTCGATGTCGATCTCCTTGCCCTTCATGTGGGCGGCGACCGGCGTCTCGTCGTAACCCGGGACCTCCATCCCGTCGGCGCAGATCAGGGTGCCGCCGACGGTGATCTTGATCAGGTCGCGGTCGGCGCGTTCGCCGGCGCGGCCGATGGCGGCGACGATGCGGCCCCAGTTGGCGTCCTCGCCGGCCACCGCGGTCTTGACCAGCGGCGAGTTCGCCACCGTCATGCCGATCCGCTTGGCGGCGGCGTCGCTGTCGGCGCCGCGCACGGTGATGGCGATGAACTTGGTTGCCCCCTCGCCGTCACGCACCACCTGCAGCGCCAGATCGAGCAGCAGATCCTCCAGCGCGGCGCGGAACTCCGCCAGCTCGGCGGCATCGGCGCTCGTCACCGGGGCGTTGCCTGCCTTGCCGGTGGCGAACAGCAGCAGCGTGTCGCTGGTCGAGGTGTCGCCGTCGACCGTGACGGCGTTGAAGGTGCGCTCGGTGAATTCCGACAGCATATCCTGCAGCGCGGTGGCGGCGATGGCGGCGTCGGTGAAGACGAAGCCCAGCATCGTCGCCATGTCCGGCGCGATCATTCCGGAGCCCTTGGCGAAGCCGGCGATGGTCACCGTCGTCCCGCCGATTTTGGCGGTGCGCACCGAACCCTTCGGGAAGGTGTCGGTGGTCATGATGGCGCGGGCGGCCTTCTCCCACGCGGCCGAATCGGCGGCAAGGGTCGGGGCCATCGGCGCCAGGCACTTGCCGATGGCGTCGGCGGCCAGCGGGATGCCGATCACGCCGGTCGAGGCGATATAGACCTCGTCGGGCGCGCAGCCGGCCAGATCGGCGGCGGCGGTGACGGTCGCCTGCACGGTGGCGTCGCCCGCCTTGCCGGTGAAGGCGTTGGCGTTGCCGGCATTCACCACCACGGCGCGGGCCGAGCCCTTGGGCAGGCTGTCGCGGCACCAGATCACCGGCGCCGAGCAGGTCAGCGACCGGGTCAGCACGCCCGCCACGCTGGTGCCGGGATCCAGCACGGCCAGCAGCAGATCGTCGCGGCCCTTGTATCGGATGCCGCTGTTCGCCGTGGCGATGCGCACGCCCGCGATGGGCGGCAGCGTCGGGAAGCTGGCGGGAGCCAAGGGGGAGAGGGTCGTGGCCATGGAGGGAATTCCCGTGGTGGGGAGTGGTGGTGGCGTGGTGGGGAGTTGTCGGAGCGCGGACTCTTGCCCCCACCCCGACCCTCCCCCGCTTCGCAGGGGAGGGAGTTGAGCGCTTGCTCGGCAGAGTGGCGGCAGTCCCCTCCCCTGCGAAGCGGGGGAGGGTTAGGGTGGGGGCAATACGCCCCCGTCCCCTTACTTCTTCGCCGGCTCCGCCGGAGTGGCGGGAGCGGCCGGGGTCGCCGGAGCGGCGGCCGGCTCTTCCTTCGGCATCGGCGAGCCGTCGATCTGGAAGGTCTCGACCTTCGCCTTGCCGCGCAGCTCTTCGACCAGAGCGGTGACGATGTCCTTCGACAGCGACTGCTCCAGCTGCGGCTTCACTTCCTCAAGCGTCGGCTGCGGCTGGGTGCGCTTGTCCTCGACCTTGATGATGTGCCAGCCGAACTGGGTCTTGACCGGCTCCTTGCTGACCTCGCCCGGCTTCATGGCGAAGGCGGCCTTGGCGAAGGGTTCGACCATCGCGTCCTTGGTGAAGTAGCCGAGGTCGCCGCCCTGGGCCGCGGCGGCGGCGTCCTTGGACTTCTCCTTGGCCAGCTTGGCGAAATCGGCGCCCTTCTTGAGCTGGGCGATGATGGCCTTGGCCTCGTCTTCCTTCTCGACCAGGATGTGGGCGGCCTTGACCTCCTCCTGCGCCGGGTTCTCCTTCAGGTAATCCTGATAGGCCTTGTTCAGCGCCTCGGGCGTGACGCGGGCCTTGATTTCCTTCTGGATGTAGGCGCGCTGCACCGCGCGCTCCTCGGCGCGCTTGATCTCATCCTTCACCTCGGCCGAATCGGCCAGGCCGGCCTTGTAGCCGGCCGAGGAGACCAGCTTGCCGCTGATCAGTTGGTCGATCACCGCCGGATAGATCATCTCGATCGGCATCTGCTGCACCTGGGGCGGCAGCTGCGAGACCATGCGGGTGACGTCCGACTTGTGCAGCTCCTCGCCATTGACGCGGGCGACCACCGGATCGGCAGGGGCGGCCGGAGTGGTCGCGGCCGGGGTGGACGCAGCCGGAGCGGCGGCCGGCGCCGAAGCGGCCGGAGCGGGAGTGGCAGGCGCCGGCGTCTGCGGGGCAGGCGTCTGGGCGTGGGCGGCCAGCGCGATGCCGCAGGCGGCAACCGACAGGAGCGCGGTGCGGAACACTCGTTGAACCATGGCGTGTCTGTTTCCTTCCGGCGGATGCTTCGCAACAAATGGGCGGCCGATGGGCCGGCGCCCGTTTCGCATGGTCTGCGGCATCGGAGCCATCCGCCGCTCCGCGCCCGATTCCGCAGGGGATTAAGCATGGCTACGCCGCGCGGGGCAAGGGTCCCCGTCGCCCCATGGCCCGGCAATCGCCCTATAGCTGTGTGCCCCGCCAGGGGATACCAGCCCCGGCCGGCGCCAGCCAACCGCCGCGGCGCTTTCTGGACGCGAATTCATGAATCGGTCATGCCCGCACAGGGCGGCGGACGTCATGGATGATCCACGTACCCGCCCCCATCCGCTTACCCGCCCGCTTCCCCGCCCCGCTCCTCC
>NZ_LGQY01000133.1:0-52093 GCF_003116065.1 Azospirillum sp. TSO5
TAGTCTGCCAGATCAGGGGTGGCTGGTTATTGGACGCCGATCACCCCTGAAACTGGCCCAGTGTTGCAGGCCGATGCACAACTTGATTTCTCCTCAGGCGCCCTGCTGGCTTAGAGGCGGCTTTCAGGACTCACGTTTGATGGTCTCCCTCCGGAAACCCGCTGATCTGCTGTCGGTTTCTCGTAACTTGGGAGCAGAGAGGCGTGCATAGGACCGACCACGGCAGAACTGATGCCTCTGCCTCGGTCGGTTGAGGGTGATCGGTGCAGGTGGGATCGCTTGAGCCTTGAACCACCAGAAGAACGAACGATTGGTGGACCTCAGATACTCTTTGCAGCACTTGACGGACACCCGTGCTCAAGCACGACTTTCCCAAAATGGGCACCGCTTTCCAGGTAGCGCATCGCTTCGGCCACGTCTGTCCATGGAAAAGCACGGTCGACAACGGGCTTCAGGTTGTTCGCCTCGATGGCACGGACCATGGCCTCGAAGGAGGCGCGCGATCCGACGGGGATGCCGCGGACCCGAACCTGACGGCGGAAGATGTCCAGCGGGTTGATCGCCCCTTCGGTGCCGCCGAGATAGCCGATGACGTTGATCTGGCCGCCACGGCACACAGCCTTCAGCGATTGGGTGAAACTTCCCGGGCCGCCGACCTCAATGACGTGATCGACACCTCGTCCCTCGGTCAACTCTAGGACCGTGTCGCTCCAGTTGGGATTGGTTTTGTAGTTTACCCCAGAAAACGCACCGAGCGTCTTGGCACGATCGATCTTGGCGTCGCTACTGGAAGTGACAATGACGCGGGCGCCGCTGACGGCTGCGAACTGCAAGGCAAACAGAGATACGCCCCCGGTGCCTTGAACCAGCACGGTCTCGCCAGCTTTTATACCGCCCTCCGAGATCAGCGCGTGCCAGGCCGTGACACCCGCACAGGGCAAGGTCGCCGCCTCCACATCGCTGAGGTTGCGTGGCGCAAGGACGGCCGCCTGCTCGTCGAGCAGGGCGTATTCCGACAGCAGCCCATCACGCGGGCCGCCCCGCTGATAGGAAGGCTCGGCCATCTCGAACGGTCCGGCGACCCATCGCTGCCAGAACGTGCTGCACACCCGGTCGCCGACCTTGAAACGTGTGACCTCATCCCCGGTGGCAACGACCTCGCCGACACCGTCGGACAGGGGAACGAGCGGCAGCGCAAAGCGTGTGTGATAGCTGCCGCGAACGATCTCCACGTCACGGTAATTCAGCGACGTTGCACGCACACGGATCAGCAGTTCCTGCCGACGCAGTTGGGGGAGCGGGCGTTCGACCAGTATCAGATTATCGAAACCTGGCTTGTCATTAAGGACGATCGCTTTCGGCATCTTGCGCTCCTATCGAGGACGATGCGGAAACGATGACCTTGTCTAACCTCACGCTCAAATTCATAATATGCAAAAAGATTATGCTGGAAACGATCATGCTGAACGAAATGCGGACGTTTATCCTCTTCGCAGAGGAGGGTTCTGTGCAGAAGGTCGCTCGCCGTCTCCCGCTGACGCAACCTGCCGTTAGCCGCCAAATCCAGCGGCTGGAAGAGGCGGTCGGCACGTCGCTGCTGGACCGTCGACAGAAGCCGCCGGTGCTGACACCGACAGGACGGGAGGTGCTGACACGCTGCCGCGAGATCCTCGCCTCCTATGCCTCTATGAAGGAGCTTGCCGTCGCGCCGGAACCCGCAGGTGTGCTGAGGCTCGGCTTGGCCAATGGGCTAGCTCACGACAGCCTGGCGGAGGCCATCTGTGAAGCAATCGCCGCCTTCCCAAAGGTTACGCTGCGCCTAAAATCGGGCTGGAGCGCTAGTTTGGCGGAAGAGCATCGCCTTGGTGTACTCGACGCCGCCATCGTGCTGAGCGACGGACCGCCGGTCTATGCCGCGGAAGTTTTGGGTACGGAGCGGTTAGCAGTCATCAGCGGCACGGCAATCCGACATACATCCGCCGCCATCATGACCGCCCCCTGGGTTCTGAGCCCCGAGCCGTGCGATGCGCGCCGCTTGTTGACCCAAGTCCTCTCGCGTGATGGCCGCATCCCGGTTGTCGCAGCAGAAATCGAGAACGGCGGGCTGCAACTTGCCCTCGTGCGCAAAGGGCTCGGCCTTGGCCTGATGCCCGAACGGCTGCTTCGCCAGGCGAAGCCTACGGGCATCGTGCCGATTGCCACACCCGGGATCTCCTTGTGCTTGGACGTGGCGCTGCTCCGATCTCCGCATCTCGGCGCCCTTGCCACGGTGGTGGACGCCCTGGCGCGCGTTACACGACAGGCGCTGGACCACAGATCAGATATCCAGGCGGCTTGACCGCCGCGCGGTCCCGCTATCTGGTGCGCAAAGCATTGCGAGCCAAAGGTGGCCTTCAAGAGGGCGACTGAACCCGTGCCGCGTCTTGCAAAAGCCGGCTCCCTTTCGCTCCCCGGACGCGGCAATATTCCCGGTCCGGGTCGTGCCGCTGTCATCTGAAGGCCCTCACCTTGGGTGGCGGGCCGACCCGACAACAGGGCCCAGGGGTGTCATCAGTCGTGGTTTTTAGAACTCTCTGTCTATAGTCCGCTTACCGCAGAGTGGGCAGAACCGAGAGGATGCCAGCAGGGCGGTGAGACCGTCAGATTGATGGCATGGCCATCGACACATCGCACGCGGCCTCAGCGCCTTCCGAACGCCGCCCTCTGTCTACGGCCAGTTGGCACGAGCTGGAGACGTCGACCATTGTAGGTCATTGCAGCGCCCGCCCGGGCTCCCAGGATGCTCCCACTTGCCAGCGTGTTCCACTTGGAGCATCAGGACGGATTGGCGATTGTGGAGACCGACCTGAAGCTGAGAGGCTTTGAAGACCTGTCGGCTTCATCGGCGAAGAATGCGCGAGCCGACGAGACAATGGAGGTCGGCCGTCCGACCCGCGTCGCGCCCTCCGAGGAGTTAATGGCCGGCTCATTGTCGGCCCCGCACGCTGGGCACCGGGGAAGCAGGCGATGTTTGTGAACCACCGCGTAGGTACACCCGCACTCGCACGAGCGCAGGGAGAGATCGCGAATGCGGAGGTCACGGACCAAAATCCAAGCCTCTGTGGGTCCGATCTTCGGAACCGCGACCAGCCCGGCCTCCGCGCGAAACTCCAAGAACAAGCCATAAGCTCGAATCAAAGCGTCGATGTTGATCGTCCGGAACACCGTTTCCGTGCCGACATGGACGTACAGGTTCAAAAACAGGCTGGCCTCGATAACGTCCTGCCGGGTGCTGACCACTCCGTCGGACTCGGCCATCTGACCTGACACGGGCGCTTCGCCGTTGTTGATCTCACGGTAAAGTGCACGCAGGATCGGTGCGGAGATGCCTGTGTGGAGCTGGACGATCGACGTCCGAACACCGAACACGATCAGCTTGATCGCCAGGGCCATTTGAGCATGTTGGGATAGGCGGTTCATGAGCGGCGCCTCTCAACCTTGACGCACGGAAACGGAGCGCAGGAGCGCGAGCTGCTTTGATGGCGCCTCACCTTTTTCAAGAGCGTCCGGCATCATCGGGCGCGGCTGAAAGAGGCACAGCGATTCCGACGCCATTTCCTGAAGCTTGCTGATGCTTACATCACGAATGTCTTCCGCAAACGCACGCGTGACACCGAAACGGGCCGTGGCCTCGCCCAGGTCTTCTTGCGCAACACGCTGAAGCAGGAGCAGCATGTGGCGGTTCAGATCACGAAAGTCCTCTGCAAACTTGTTGGTCATCGTTCAATCGTTCCAAAGCGAGGACACGGAAAGACCGCTTCCGGTCAGTTGTTTGAGGCGCTGGTAGACGGCGAGGACTCGCTGTCCATAGGCTCGTGCCGCTGGCTCATTCTGCCATGCGTTGTAGCGCCCGATGCCAAGTGCGAGATCGCCAGGTTTTGATGCGATGCTCTCACGCAGGATGGTCGCCCCCATGCGCAAATTCAGAACTGGGTCCAAAAGGTCGGCCGGGTCTGTAACGTGCTTGCCGTGGGCGCCGACATAAACCTGCATCATGCCAATGGCGGTACGCTGCAGATCAGCCGAAGGCATGCTCCGAAGGTGACGCTCCGCTTCGCTGCGATCGTCACCATAGAAATTGCCCTTCGGGCCGTTGAGCGCCCAGGGCCAGGGTCGGGCGAAGCGGTTCTCGTGCCTGGCGCTTTCAACCAGCGCCACGGAGAACAGCAGGTAGGGATCAATCCCCTCCTCTGCTGCTGCTACTTCCCAGGCAGTCCCAGAAAGGCTGAAGGCTGAAACTGGTGAGCTGATCGCGGCCATCATCGCCGTCCCGATAGCCGCGACCGCGGACATCAGGCGCCGCTTTTGCTGCGGCGAGCCCGGCTTGCTGGCCCCCTTGTCGTAGTGCTTAACCGGCCACATCGTGTGCCTACGCCCTTTAGATGCGCGCGATACCTCGAACGATTGCTTTATCACTTAACTTTCGTATGCACGCAAGTAATAAATCGAAATTCAAGGCAATTTTTTGTGTCCGCGCACGACATTGAATAGGCGAGCCAATTCCCCTCCCGACCAGCGGAGCATCTGCCTCCATTTTGCTAGCAGCGCGTCGGGCGAATCATACCCGGCTATGCACTGTTGCCGATGCTGCTTCTAGTATTTCTCTTGACAGAGATCCCACTTACATTGCCGCCGGGACTGGTCGATTGGATTTCGCTTCACTTTTGCTTAATGGGTCGTTAACGACGGCCATAGCATGCGGGCACGCATCCGTCTCCAGCGGGCCGTTAGACGCCGGCCAAAGCACGCGCGCAGTTGAGACTGCGGTCCTATCCCCTATTGGGAAGCTGATCTTCCGCTGTCTACCGCGGCTCGCATCTGAACCACTTGAAAGCAGCAAGGTGCACTAGCGGTACACCGGAGTGCACCTCCACGCCCTTCACCCATGGATAGGATTCGGGCTGGGTACTGCCGCAGTGCTCTGGAGTGTCAGTGGCGGTCACCTCACTCATTGTCTACTCCTTAGCAAGCTGGCGAAGCACTGACGACGGGTGTCACGCCAGCGAGGATTAGTATCCTCAACCTTCAGCATTTGAACGAATGGTGCGTGAAACCCGCATCTCCTGGCCCGCCCGGAGTCCCCCCGCCGGCCGGATGCAGCACAGTCAAGTGGGCCACCGATGGCGACGCTTCCTCATAATGCCGCGCGCACTGCCTGGAGACTGACACCATTCTGTCGGCAACATAGCTTCAATCCGTTCAACAAACAGAAACGCCCGGCTCCTAGGGAACCGGGCGTGATCGGCTGGGACAGCTAAAGGCGGCTCAGTCGAGAAGGCTGCGACTGAGACTGATGCTATTGACCTGGCAGCCATAGTTCTCCGTCGGCAAAGCGGAAGCCACGTTTATCGATGACGGTCCGATTTGCCCGGCACTGTTCTGCACAGCCATCCCGAAGGGACGATCGTCTACCGAGGAGCGGCCCGAACGCGACTTCAACGCACTGATGCCAAAGGCGAAGAAAGCCAGGAAAATGAGCACGAACTGACCCAGAATGAGAATTTCCAAGGGCCGCATGTGGAAAAGAAAATCGATCATAGTTGATGTCCAATCTGTACGGCGACGAACTCACAACGTCTCTATACGACGATCGTACCCGCGCCCGCCCCGAACGCAATAGCTCCTGCATGGAAAAAAATGAGCAACGGACCCCATTTCTGTCGGCGCTGGACCCCAAAGCTGTGGAGTATGCTCGCGACTTGTTGCAGGCAGAAAATGAGCACGCCCGGCTGTCGGTGTTCGACGCCGGGCGCGATTATATGGACTAGCCTGAATGCTGATGGCCAGCGCCTGTTAGTTTCCGCGCCCCTGAGCTAAAACGCCTGGAGGCTTACTGGCCGTCGCTCCATCAGCCCCAGGCTTGCGCGCGGGCGTCGTATCGACCGCGTCTACTGGGTAGCTCCTGCTCCCCTGTGCGGAGGCCGTAACGTTGCCCGGTGCTGGCGGCAAATTGTCGGCCGGCGGAGCCTGCGTCGGCGCTGTAACGGATGCGCCGGGAGTGATCGACTGCGCTTCATTCCCCTGCGCCAAGGGAAGGGCAGCGCCCGGTGCTGCCGGCAAGCTGTCGGCCGCCGGAGCTTGCCGCGATTTGGGCTCTACGTCGATGCCGGTCATTTGACCAGGGTCGTGCTGGAATACTTCAAAGGCGCCCCGTGCCGCGGACGAACCGTTAAAGCGGTTCTGCCCAGGATCCTGGTCCTCACGTACGCGATCCCGCAATTTTCCGTGGAGATTTTCAGTGCCTTTTCGTAGCGGGTCGTCCTCAAATTCCACTTTATGCCGTTCTTCAGACGCGGCAAAGCGCGTCTGAAGGTCACTCCGTTCTGGCATCTTCGGCTCACCTCTGTCGTTTACTTGGCTGAAGGCAGGGATCGGCTTACTGCCAACCACACTCTCAACCTCAGCGCGCGGCTGCGGCATTCCTGCCGCGTCTCCTCCAAGATGCGAGTTACGGGCAGGATCACCCACGGGGCCGCTATTGTGATTTGTGGCGCCCGAGAGCAAGCCTAGCAATGCTGCTTTTCTCTCCGTCACTTCAGCGGAGGAAGTAGAAGACGCCCCGGGCATTTTATTTTGGTTGTTCAAAGTCATTAGGCCAGCATAGGTGATAGCGTCTTCTTTGTTAGCGAAGGCCTTTGTTATCGCTCCACCAGTCCGCTCATCCATTCGAATCAACGCATCACGCGCACCCGTAAGGTTACGGCGCTCCAATTCGGACTCAAGCCGTTCTCTGCCACCATGTTGTTGGTTGACCGCATTCACAGCTTGACCGGCCGAGAGCGTCTGACTCGTACCGAAGGACCGCGCAAGACTGTCTGCTCTCTGGTATGTTTCTTGGGCGGTGAGCGCTTGTTGAGCGCTTTCGCTCAACGTCTTCTGCTGGCTTTCCGAAAGGCTGCTGGTGAAGCTATTCTGGGTGGTGTTGGCCGACTCGCGCATTGCGGTGTCAGTCAACGTGCCACTGAGCTTATCGTTTCGGCCAAACTGAGATTTGATCGCCGCCTCGATCTGCGAAACAGCTGAATGCCCGGCTGCCGCACTCATTTGGTCCGTTACCTTGCCACCAGCTCCAACCGCCACCCCAGCCTCAGCTCCGCCTTTCACAGAACCACCAAACGCTTCCCCAAGCTTTGCCTGAACACCTGCACTAATATTCCCTGTAAGGCCATATTCCAACGCGGCCGAGTTGATGAGTTGGGTTTTAGTCTCATCGCCACGGGCGAATTTGTCAGACACCCCCTTCATCGCGCTCGACACCAGTTCGTAGGTCTTGCTGCCCTGGAAAGCGGAGCCCGACTTGAACATCTCGCTGTGGCCAGTTTGATATTGCTGAACAGCTTGGGTACCAACCGTCGATGCGAGGTTGCTGGCAAAGGTATGCGTCTTAGCGTCGGCGACACTCTTGGTCGAGGACTCCGCACTCTGCGCCAACGATCCGACGTTGAACGATGTCAACATCTGATCGGCTCCACTAGCCATCGTCACGCGGCTCGGGTCACCGGTATAGCTCGGCGCCATCTGGTATTTGGGTGTGGCATTGAACGTGTCCCGAGCCACCTTATCCTCTTTGATGAAGTCGCCGCCCTGAAGGCGTCCAGCTAGGTGCGTGGCGGCTACGGATCCACCGTAGATCAGCATGAGTGTCAGCGCAGGAACCGACGAGGCCAGCATTTCGCCAGTGGATATCCACTTCTGCAGCGCACCGTCGGCGGCCAAAAGGCCGTTCATGGACCCGAGTGAGAAGCCGGAGTCTTCAAGCCCTCCCAACCTTCCCGTTAGGCTCATGTGAATGAACAGGTTCACGATCGCGAGCACAGGCATCCACAATTGGATCCAGAGCAGCGTTAGGATGTACTTGCCAGCAATCGATATGCCCAGGGGGCCGAGCACCACCAGGAACCCCATGATCGGCGTCACGGCGTAGGTGAAGCCCTCCAAGAAGGTAAGCATTGGGCGAACGATGCTCCGGAACATCGAGGCTTCGCCCATCCACGACATCGCACGCTGGTTCTTGGCGTCCTCGATCATCTTGGCGTAGCTGAAAGCGCGATCCTCTTCCGACCTTGCTACCGCGGCGCGCTCGAATATCGGCTGCAAAATGGAAGTGGTAACGAATTGTGTTGGCGAAATTGCCGTGACGCCAAGAGCGAGGAGTGCGTCTCCGATCTTCGCCGGTACGTCGGAGGCTGGCACATTCAACACTGGCGGAAGAACCTCGGCCAAGTATTTTTGGACAACAACGGGCGTGATCGCAGCGAGCTGCGCATGCCCGTCGGTGCAATCGTAGTTTTGGGACCCCGAACTGCCGAGCCACAACTCGGCCATCCATATACGAGAATCAAACTTAAGTGCAGAAACAAGCTCTGCAGAGTTGTATATCGTATGTGGGTCAATGGCACCCGAACTCAAGCCGGTCATCGTGCAGCGCTGAATGTATTCGGTCCACGACCTCTCGAAATTGGACGACCCTCCTGCAAATCTGTTCGCCGGGCCAAGCATTAGCGGGTCCCCCGAATGAATCCGAACCTTCTTCATCACTTCGAGTGAACTTCCATAGCCATGCTGGGTCATTGCGGGCATCGAGAACCCTTGCTCGAAGAGCACCGTGAGTTGATAACCAATCTCAGAGATGAGCGAGCCGCCAGCCGCAACGCCAACCGGCACGTTAGCAACGGGGCGAACTTGGCCGGTGTAAGCATCGGTTACGACAACAGTCGTCGACGGTCCAAAAAGTAGTGAGAACACGACCCAACCGAGAAAAACCTTCTGCCAGTCAATAGCTCTCGCCCCTGCTGCGACCGCTTGGAAGCAAACAAGCAAGGCTCCGAGCAAGAGCCCAATCTGAGCAACTGCATAAAATTCCCCGGTCCCCACAATCATCGCTACGGCGTTGAGGATTTCAGCAAGAAAAGCGCTGTCGCCAATGCTGTTGATATTCCACATCTGGCGTCAATCCCTTGCGACTGGGCCGGTTGCGGCGTAGCGGATTTTCTGCGTGATATCCAGGATGGCGAGATAGTCACGGAAAATTTCGGTTGGGTCGCCGATCTGGCCCCGAACCTGCTGCTGCTGAGCCCGCAGATCGGTACGTGAATCCCGAAGAAGCGCGTCCAGTTCCTTTGCGTGCGCGTCATCGGATACCTTCACGGCAGCCTCGACGGCCTTGATCATATCGTCCACCATGAGCGCCGCCATGTCATAGGCAAGGTGAGGGATGGCCCGCTCGGTCAAAGCCACTGCACCCATACGTCCATGCTTCGCCAGCTGGAAGATCAACCCAGCCAAGCCGTACCGCTGCGGAGAAAGGAATGCCTGGTCCGCCGCGCTCAATGCACCCTGGTTGTCAGCGATCCGATGCACGAGGCCAGGAGCACCACCGCTGCCATCAAGGAGCTTTTCCTCCAGCATCTTCCTGAAGCCCTTGATGACCATCGTTCCCATGATCGGGTTGGTGCAGCCATCTTCAGATTTTGTGTCGCATCGGAGCACGGTGACGGGCTGACCGTTGGTCCCATCCACCAAGTCACGAAAGCGGATCTTATTTCCCGATATAGCTGAGTATCGCGGCGACTGCTTGCCGCCCCCAGCATCGCTCATATCGCCAACAATAACCGTACCGGCGACGTTCATCATCGCCTCCAGCATGTCTTCGTCACCAGCGACAAACCAGCCGCTGACGGCATGCTTTTTGAGGGCGCGCCAAACTATATTGCCCTTAACCTTCTGGGAGAAGTCGTCGGGGGCGTTCTCGGCAGCCTGCTGGGTTGGTCCTTTGCCGCTCGACGTCGTCCAAGACTCGAAGATGTCGCCAATGCCCTTGGTGAAGCTGATCTTGGAAGCCTCGGTTTCCTGCTTGTTCAGAGCGGCACCCAACGTGTCGTTGACGATTCCCTGAGCTAATTGGCAGCTGTTCCCGAAGAACTGGTTGAGCTGTTGTATCTTTTTCTGGATCTGTTCGATGATGGCCGCGCAGTCCTGGCACATCGATCCCAATGCGAGCTGGAAAGCGTAGCCGGCGGCGTTCGCCGCAATGCCACGCATCAGCTGCACGAACTGATCCGCGTTGATGAAGCTGAACGATCCGCCGAACAGATCGATGCCTCCGCAGCCAGCCTCAAAACTCGGCGGCACGAATGAGACTAAATTCTCGTTCATAATCCGGTTTTTGGCGGTGAATTGGCCGCCGGCGAACACGCCACGCCGTTGCGTCTCCCAGACGCCCGGAGGTGTCGTGTTGCTCATTGCCCCGAACAACGAGTCCATCTGGCTCTGCAGCCCAGCGGCCTGTACTGGACCCGGCGCGGCCGTGACAGTAAGGCACGCGGCTATAGTGACCGCGGCCACCATCTTGCGGGCGATTTCGATCATTGCCTCACCATGGAACGGAGGTGGTTTACGAGTAGGGCAGGGTCGGAAGCGATCTCAGGTGGAATGTCGAGCTTCGCAGGCAGCATCGGCCCATTGTCCACGGCGCGTGTCTTGTCGAACGCCTTCTGGTCGATCCAGCCGGCATTGAGCGCTCCGGTGAGGATGCGCCGCCGCAACTCCTGCAGAGACAGGACGCCCCGGGCAATGGTCTGAATTCCGTCTGGCGGTCGGACCAGCACCAGGGTTGGCGTGCGCTCGACGCCCACCTTTGCAGCCTGGCCGCTGTCTGCCCTAAAGCGCGGAAACTGCCCACCCGGCAGGGGTTTCCCATCGAGGGAGATTGCCGTGATTTGAAAGCCATAGGCTCGTTCCAGCATCTCGAGAACCGGCGCCTGCTTGTCGCAGTAGACGCAATCGCTCCGAAAGAAGAACCAGATGCCGGCCTTCTCCGCGATTTCCTTCAACTCTGCGTCTGTGGCCTCACCCGCCACCGCATTCATCTCGTTCGCGGCGAAGGTTGCCGTCGGTCGGCGGCCGGTCTCATCAAGCAGCGGATCGCCCACGACAACGCGCTGGGCCATATCCGTGAAAGCCGAAGCCTTGTCCATTGCGAGCCGTTGAATGACGTAATAGGCGCGCACGTTCTCGGCGCTGGGTTCATCCAGCGCGCGGTCGCGGTACTTTGGCAGGTTCTCCCGCAGCCAGGCGGCCGAGCCGAATGAAGGGGGATCTGGGGTTCTCGGCTGTTCCGGGGGTGGGGCCGGGGGCGGCGGTGGAGGTGGAACAGCTGCAGCCGGCGGCGGCGGGGGTTCCGGTTTCGGGGGGAGAGATTCCTCGTCGGGCTCCGGCTGGACCTCATACCAGAACCAGCCGCGCTCCCGATCGCCGAAGAAGCCCGCGGGCTGCGCTTGCTGCTGGGCCGACGCAGAAAAGGCTATCGAGCCAGCGAGCAGAGCGGCAGTGGTGCTGATGAAGGCGGAGCGTGTCGTCATGCTCGCCAAGCTACCTTTCCAGGGCCCTCCTTCGCGCCGCTGAAAGGCGCGGGAAATCGATGTCTTTCTCGGGCGTGGGGGTTAGACAGCGCTGGACGATCCAGGGAGCATAGCGATGGCTGTATGGCCCAAACGAAGGATTGGCCATGGTCGGCGCCGGCTCTCGACCGACTAAAATAGCCAATCGAAGGAGCGCTGGGACCGCGGCGTCCATGCTGAACACTGAGGTCCCAGCGGGGTAGTTGCCCCGGATGGAGAGGCAGTGCCTCTCGTCCCCGGGGGCTTTGGTTTAAGTGGCCTCAGGCGGCCTCGATCCGCGCCGCGGCCTCTTCAAAGGTCAGCCCTGCCTGAATGAGGTTGAGCATCTCTTGGATTTGGCTCGGGTCGGTGATCCGAACCACGCTCGACGTTTCCTCGCCGATGATGTCGCCATTGTTGTCGACGGTCCGAATGGTGACGCTCTGCATCATTCTCCCTTTCCTCACGTGACAGTCGGCGAAGGACCGTTGGAAGTGGTAATCGTCACCTGCCAGTTGGTGCCAAACAGCGCACCTTGCTCCTCGGCCTTCAGTTTGGCGTCTCGGAGTGCAGTAGCTGCGGTTAAGTATGACCGAGGGCGCCGTTCCTTGATGGAACGAGGCTTGCCCCCTTCAGCGGTCACGGTCACGAACCAACGAAACTCCCCATCATAGGGCGTGACTCCGTAGGCGATGACGACACGTTCGGTACCCTGGGGGCGGGATTGCCCCCGTGAGAGTGCGTTGATCCAAATGGCCCGGTCTGTCGTTGGTACCTTCCGGCCATCGTCCAGTGCTTTCCCAGACCCGAGGGCTCCGTCGATCACGTCCCATGCGTCGTCTCGGGTTTCGCCATAGACCACAAAATGGAACAGCTCTCCCGTTGAGAGAACCTCGATGATGACATGCCACGCAGGCAGCGGACGGTTGAAGATGTCGTAGAACGGCCCGATTACCCTGTGCAGCGTGATGGACTGCTTTTGCATGTGCGACCTCGTGATTGAGGCACACGCCCCCGCCTGGGGCAACGTGTGCCCCGGTTGGGGATGGCGCCGCCCGACACCCAAAAGGGGGTCGGGCGGGGCGGATTGATTGTCAGGCGAGCCGCCGCGCCATGCGCGAGAAGGTCGCAACAGCTTGGTCGCGGTTCAGACGAGGAGTGAACCACTGGCGGACGCCTGCGGTGGTCGGCTTGAGGAAGACCCGGTAGTATCCGCCTGCGAGCGAAGCTTGCCGTCGGAGTTGGAGGATCTCACCTGTGTAGACCGTGCGCTCCGTCACCACCACGGGCGCCGGCGGCTTGCTGAAGAGCTTGCCGCCCGACACTTCGTAGAGGAACTGTGCGGTCAGGCCGATGAACTTGGTCAGCTTTTTCATGATGCACCTTGTTTAGCGATGAGGCGCACCACTCCCCTTCCAGGGGCGAAGCGCGCCCCGGTTGGGGAAAGTAGCTGTAGCAGCCGGCCATAAGCCGGCTGTGAATGTGCGGTCAGGACTACGGAACGATCACGCCCTGCTGCTGAACACGCTATTGAGGTCGATGCCGGGTCGATCGATGGACGAAAGCGTGACATACGCTTCAGCGTCGGAGCCGTCGGACTGGCGAACGAGCGCCAGATCGACGTCGTCCAAGCCTTCCGTGTCATAGTCGATGATCGCCACTCCAAGATCGCTTGGAAGGTTCTCACCAACGACGCCCTGCACCAAGCCGCCGTCAAGCACGATTGCCAGCCGCCCCGGCGTGCTGTAGGCGAGGATCTCTTCCAGGGTCTTTAGGTCGGCTTGCATGGTGCCGGGGCAGTTGTACGCAGGCCCCTGCATGAGATGATCCATGTGGTCCCGCAGGAACGCAGTGGCGCGTTGCAGGACATCCACAGGGACAGATTTCAGCAACTTGCTGTTCATGATGCACCTCATGTCCTCTTCGACGGACGACGGGGCACACCACCCCCGTGGGGCAACGGTGTGCCCCGATGGGGAGAGTTGATGAATGCTACCGGACAGTGCCGGCGTGGTCAGGCCGCGCGCTTGTAGCGATCGCGAACCTGCTGAGCCCAGTTTTGGACGCTTGAGAGGATGCGGCAATACCGAGTCTCAGCCTCATCCCGGTCGGTAAAGACGCTGGAAGTGATTTCCTTCCAGCGTCCCGGCTGACCGGGACGAACGCCCGAAAAGTGGGTTGTCTTCGTCAGCAGATAGCAGATGCTGCCTGGGGGCCGGGCAAGTTCGATATCGAACTGCTGGGCGTATGCGCAGGGCTGATCGTAGGTAAGCCCTTGCCAGTAAACGAGCACCGTTTCATCGTACAGGATATCCGCAGGCTCGCCGTGGATGATCGCCTCGGCTTCCCAACGGGAGATGCCCAGGAGATCAAGGCGTCTTTGTGCCTTGAGGGTCTCGATCACAAGCCGGTTTGCCTTGGCCATCTTCTGCACCTCACCCAGGTGATCCCAAGGCTTGGTGTTCTCGACCGGCTCATAATCTTCGTTATCATCGTCCCAGCATCCAGCGACGTAGGTCGGAGCCCTTTCGGCGGATACCTTGGCGGTCTCGACCTCACGAATGAGGGCGAAGGCCACCTTGCGAGCCGCGAAATACTCCGGCGTGCCGGGAATCGGGAAGAGGGTGTTCTGATTTTCCATGATGCACCTGTCCGGAGATGAGGCGCACCATGGCCCTGCGGGGGCTTGGAGCGCCCCGATGGGGAATGGAAAGCGAAGCTTCCGTTCATGCGCCGCCAGCAGGCGGAGCTTGGTTGCTGGTTATTTTAGGACCCCAACTAGGTCCCCAGCCGAGGCCGGACACTTTGCAATCGCTGCGACATGCAAGCGGAGCTAAGTGGGCCCAATGTAGCGGCTCGACGCTGGGAGGAACAGGGGTGAAAGGCGACGATTATCTCTCTCTTTCGCCAGCGCGAGAGAACAGGGACGAACGACGAGTTCACGAAAATTGGAGGAGGCCCGCCATGAGCGCGCAAAGACCGAAGCCTTTCAGTAGCCGAGGCTACCGATGCCAGGCGACCCGCTCACCAACCTCGCCAGGCATGAGATCCCGCACTTCCGGCAGCAACGGTGAAGCCCGACCACCCGCCCAAACGGTGTTGATATTCAATGCCTTTCGCTGGCGCGAAGGCCTTTCCCAGCCGCTATGGTGACGCGGAACGACCAACCACACGCTTAGATACTATGCCCCATATTACTGATGAAGAACGGGAGATCATCCGTACGCACTTCCCGACCATGGACAGGCGCCAGCTCCAGGCCCTGCTTCCCAAGCGGAGTTGGAATGGCATCCGATCCGTGGCGCGACGCATGAAGCTTCGACGCAAGACCAAGCCGGATCTCAAGTGGAAGCCTGACGAGGTCCGCGTGCTGCAGGAGATGGATCCCGCCAGCGCGTGCTCAATGGAGATTGCCGCCGTGCTGCCTGGACCCAACCGCACCAGCATCACCGATCACTCGCAAGAACTCGGTTTGGCCGCAGCGGAGGCTGGAGAACCCGACATTCGGATCACCTCGCGCAGTCCGCCCACCGGGTGGTCCATCGGTGAGTTTCTGGTGTTGCTTGAAAGCTATCCGTCGCCGAACTTGATGATGGAGGATATCGCGCGCCACCTGCCGGGAAAGTCGCTGTCGCAAATTCGACGAGCTGCCCATGGGGCCAATCTTCGCCGACCCAGGAGCGCCCAGGCCACGGCGGTATCAGGTCGCGATGCCAAAAACGTCTGGACGGATGACGAGGACGCGCTCGTGCTCAGCATGTGGCGGAGCGCCAGTCTCAAAGAGATCCAGTGCCTACTGCCGCACCGCACGGAAGGAGCAATTGCGAACCGGGGACGGAAGTTGCTCCGGCAGGGAGCCCCCCAAGATGCCACCGCATCATATGGCAATCTGGCCTTTGCGGCTCAGTAACCGCAACCCCGCACGAAGCGCACTAGGTTCGCCCTGCCGCCGGACCTTCTTATTCCCCTACAGCTCCACGACAAGGCACGCGTACGACCTCTCCGACAGTCGGAGCCGGTGGACACCGACCCTGGAGGCATAGCGGGAAGTCAGACGAGCTGGCGTCGTGCCCGATCGAACACCGAACTTTCAGGCGGCGTCAACGTGTGCGGCCGAAAGCGACGGCGATCCGTCGCACCGGGCCGTTGCCGCCGACCTTCAGCACCACACGCTGCCCCTCCTGCATATGCAGCGTTTCTTCGACGCGGACCTGATCCGGCTCCGGCACCTTATTCAATTTTCGCTGTTCCGCTAACAAGTCCGATCGGCGAAGCGCCGCGGCCTCAACCACCAACTCGACAGAGACCTCCTGAGAGGTATGTGGCGTTACCCGCACAGCAGTGACATGGCCGGTACAGATGATCGCTGGCGGTGCGCCATCCTTCCCGGCCAGCGCAAGTTTCACCTTCTCAATGGAGTGCGCAGACACCTCCGCGTTCGGCCGCGTGACGAATGGCACCTGTTCAATCAAGCGGTTCGCACTGTCGAACAGCGTCACTTCGACGACGAGCGAGGCCGCGGGGTCTGATGCATAATCCTGAATGCCCCCGCCGCTCTCCTCGCCGCACCGGCTCGACAGAGAACCATTCAGAGGAGCCGTACCTGCCGCCTCCGCGAAATGAAGGGTGGCGAGAAGGGCAACGGCCGCGACCGCAAGGGTGCGTATCATCTCGTAAGCTCCCAAGGCAATTCCAATTGCCCCGCCTAGCAGCTTCAGACGCTGTTTCTCTACAGAGAAAGGCGACGGTTTTCGTTGTCTTTCGGTGGCGCGCCGAATTGCCCGATGGCGATAGTCTTCCGGCAGCGTGATTATCCGGAGATGAAGAGTGAAGCGCCCCCTATTGACCCTACCCGTCCTTTTGGCACTCTCCGTCGCCACTCCTGCGGCTGCAGCGGACGTTGACAGCATCGTCGACGCTCTGATGAATCGCGTCGAGCGGCTTACCCAGCAGAATGCAAAGCTCACCATCGAGAATGAGCAACTGCGGCAAACCACTCAGGTCCGAGACCGCAGCGACGCCATGCCCGAGAATATGGGGCAGGCTCTTCGGAAAGCCGCAGAGGCTGTCACGATCTCCCCGCCGGCAGCGGTCTCACCAAACACAGCGCTCGACGCGAAGCAGCTGGACGAGGTGCTGCGCCAGTGGGTGAAAGACAATGCGGGTTATGTGTTCGAGAGCGTCAACAAGCACTTGGCCGAGCAGCAACAGGCCCGCGCTCCCAAATCCGAGAACTTCGCGGCCCGCGCTTCTGACCTGTTCGAGAAGGACGCGATCAAGGCTGGCGCCGTGAGCAGTCCCAAGGTGCGGCTGGTGATGTTTGCGGACTACAACTGCACTTACTGCAAGAAGGCCCAGCCGGTCGTCGAAGAGCTTCTTGCCAACAACCCGGACCTCCAGGTGGTCTATCGCGAACTTCCCATTCTGTCACCGACCTCCCGGCTCGCCGCCCAGGCGGCACGTGCAGCCGCGATGCAGGGCAAGCACGATGCCTTTCATCGTGAACTCTACAAGCTGACCGAGATCAGCGAAGCGAGCATTCTGCAACTGGCCGCCCGTCCGGACGTCGGATTGGACGTGGATCAGCTGCGGAAGGACATGACCTCGGAGAGGGTAGCCTCACTGGTTACCAACGATTTCAACCTCGGCCAGAGCCTGGGGATCCAGGGCACACCGTTCTTCTACTTGGACGGCGGAGCGACCATGCCGGGGTACGCTCCGACCTCCCAGATGCAGGTGATGATCGACCAGGCCCGCAAGAAGAGCTGAGCCAGATGCCCTTCCCCCGCATGCTTGCCATCGGCTTGTTGCTGATGGCGGCTGCGGGCTCCGCCACTGCGGCGCCCCAGCAGAACATATGGAAGAACACTGAGGCGGCGACGCAGGCGGTGGCCGTCGCCAAACGTGATCTGACCATCATCCTCCGCGTCCTCGCCAGCAGCGTCAGTTCCACCGAGTTTGCCGTGGCGATGTCGCCACTCACGTCAGAGGTTCGGTCCCGCTACCGGGGGCAAGAGTGCCTCTTCTACGAAGAGGTGACCAACTCACCGTTCGCCGATAATCCCTACTTCGCGCCGATTGCGGGGCAGATCGTTCAGGCCGCCTTGCCGGCCGAGTTCCACAACAACAAGGTTGTGGGAAAATTGGCCTCCTATCTGGCGTACATGGCGGCCACCAACGACCCGCCTGCCTGTGTCTGCGAGCCGATGCCGGTGGAAGAGGTGATCGACCTCTGCCGAAAGCGGTTCTATCCGGCGTCCCCACAGGATCAAGCCCGCTACGACAAGGCTATGCTGCCCCCGTGAGGCGGGCAGAGTTGAGACATGACGAACGGCCGGGGTGTACTCCCCGGCCGTTCGCATTTCAACGCAGCTTGTAAGCCCCGGTATCCCATCCCGACGCTTGCACGGGCTGCGGAGCGGTGCCCAGCCACCCGGCCAACGGGTTCACGGCATCAAGAGCCCCGCCTAACTCGCCGGTGGCCCAGTGAAGTGCGACGGCGGTCGTGCCCGGCCGCGTGTGTTCGATGTACATGCCGACACCGACACCGATCACCATCATAACCAACGGTGAACGCACGACCTGCAGGAAGAAGGCAAACAAGAAGGTTCGCAGGATCATGTTGACCATCGGGGTAAACTCCAGTGCGTATTGCCGGCATCCTACCGGGACGCGCAGCCGCTTCGCGCCGGGGAAAGGCGACGAATTTCCACGTCTTTCAGTGGCGCGGTTGAACCAGCCGACGCAATACGATCGGCGTAGTTGCCGCAGCTCTGCGACGATTCCCACGGAGTGATCATGCCCCCCCGGATCCCTGGTCGGACCCGATCGACTACAACAGCTCTGGCCCTGCTTGCGCTCACAACCGTCGCCGCAGGTCCCTTCGGCTGGGTGACGATCAACAGCGCCTGCATCATCGTGGAAGAAGGCGCCGCTACGCCCTTTGCATGGGTCGCGTTGGTGCTCATTGGCCTGCCCTTCGCGGGCTGGTGCCAGCGCTTTCTGCGCTGCCTCCTCTTCGCACGCCAGCGCGCCGCGAATGCGCTGGGAGCCAAGGTCATCACCTTGCGTATGGTCGAGCGGAACAAGAGCGTTTCTCCGGCCGAAGTGGCGCTTTACCACTTGGTCAGGAGCATTGCCGAACAAGCGGGCCTCCGGGCCGCGCCCATGGTCGGCGTCGTACCCAGCAACGCCATTAACGCGTTTGCGATTGGCCGGCGCGGCAAGTATTTCATTGCGGTCAACGTCGGCACGGTTAACCGGCTGTCAGTTGACGAGCTGGCGGCAGTCCTAGGGCACGAGGTCGGGCACGTCGCCCACGGGGATTCGTTCGTAAAGACGCTCGCTTTGGCGGTCCAGGACAGCATCGCTACGTTCCTGATCTCGCCTTTGGCCTTCGCCCACAGCCTGGTCCGCGCCTCGCCTGCCCTGCTGCTGCTATTGGGCGCCGGGTTGCTGTTCGGCATCTGGCATGGGCAACGAGACCTTGCCATGGCGTGCGCGGTCGCCCTCTTCCTTCCGCAGTTGGCGTGGCTCGTCCTGCTTGCGTGCCGCGCGCTGATTGCCCAGCTCGACCGCTGGCGCGAGTTTCACGCGGACGCTGCTGGCGCGGCCCTCACCTCACCCCGGAGTATGGCGGCGGCCCTCGCAAAGATCGCCGAAGACGGGTATGGCAAGCGGGTCGTGACCAACCCTCTACACTCCCCCGCCTTGGCTAGTTTCGGGATCAAGGACACGATCCTGTTCACGGGTCTGGCCGGTAAATTGTTCGCCACGCATCCCCCTGTCCAAGATCGCGTGGACGCTCTCATCAGCGGCCGGTTTCTCTAAAGGCTGGAGTTGGGTGCGAGGTCATAAGGCGAAAACAAAAAAAGCCCGTCCGACGTCCGCGATGGACGACAGACGGGCTTTTGGGTTTTAGAATCCCGGCCGAAGAGTGAGCCGGAGAACGCCGGTGGTGGGGACGCGGTAAACCGCGCCACCAACACTCTGCGCTACCAGTGCGGGGAAGACGCACCTTCGAACCACTGGCGCACCAGGGCCAGGTGATCCTCCGATTGACCTTCGGAACCAGCCAGCTGGGCGAAGGGATGTGCATCCCCCCGCCCCCGGCCTGATGCGGACCAAGCTGACGTCTAGGATCATGCTGCCGCCGCGTCAAAATTTGACGAAGTTGCGCAGCCGACCCAAGAGCCCGGTCCGTGGCGCCGCCGATCGCATCGACGGTTCCGCGATGAGGCCACGAATGCCCTCGCTCTGGGGTGTCGAACACGGACCCTGGACATGGATCGGTTGGAGATTTCGCTCAACCCGATCCGTGTACCGCGGCCCCGCGTCGCCGACAGCCATTGGCATGACCGCCCGCTGCTCCGTGCGGAACCGAGGGAAGCCAGCCTGACCGTGCATGACCCAGACATCGTGCCAATCGATTCCCTTCGCATTGTCGGGGATCGATAATGACGGCATGAAAACCAGAGCCTTTCGACCCATGTCCCACGCGCTCGCCTTGAGCCGTTGCGCGGCCTCACGGCCACGGCCGCTGCGATCCAGGTCACCCCAGACCACAATCTGCTCCACACCTTCAGGCGGAATGAACCGCTCCATGAGGTCGGCACAGACGCACGGCCACACTGTCATGCCGGTCGCCAGATGCACTGCAAGGGCCGTTTCAAAGCCCTCGGCAACACCGAGTACGCCGGCTTGCGGTTCACCCATGCGGATGAAGCCACCACCGTCCACCATCATGCCGTCAAAACGCGGATGCTCGACGGGCATGACCAGAGAGCGGTCGTTCGGCAGCGGAAAGACCTTCTTCGGTTCCTCCACCGGAGCCTTCTCGCCGTTCTCGGTGAGATAGGTTCGGTGAATGGTGGCGGGCCGCCCAAGGGCGTCCGACACGCCCATCAGCAAAGCTGGGAACTGACCGACCACGACACCGTCATCGTCGACGTAATCGAGCGACGGATGGAAGCGGAAGTTCTTCAGACCTGCGATGGGTTCGATGGAAAGCTTGCGCCGCATTAGGTAGCGCATCAGTGGCGCCGCCAATGGATCGGTCACCGGAACAGCCTCCGCCCACGCCCGCCGCAACAGGTTGCGGATGAAGGTGTCGTTCGGGGGCTTGGCCTCGACCTTCGGCCGGACACGAGGCGGCGGAGCGTCCTTCCGGACACGACCGCTGCCCACGTCAAGACCGACGACCTTCGCGACCTCCTCCAGCGTCTGCGGGAATGTCCAGCCTTCGATCGCCATCAGCAACCGGAAGCCGTCCGCAAACTTGCCGCAGGTGTTGCATACGCCACCGCCCGAGGTTTCAGCGTCCTTGAAGAACCGGAAACCGTCACCCCTGCCATTGCTCTTGCTGGTGCCGTGGATCGGGCAGACGGACCGCCCTCTTCCCGGCGCCTTCTGAAAGATCCGGCCGTCAAGCCTATTGCCGATCAGTCGCTCGTGAATATCCATCCAGCCATGCTTTTGCGCAGCGTTCCGGACGTCATCAGCTTTCAGCGTGTTCACGATTGTTCTCCTACGACACTCGGCAAAGACGCACCTATCCCCTGGCGGGGAGCAGAGCGTCCCCGCCGGGGTTTCTTTCAGTTGTGGGACGCGATCAGGCCGAGCCTGGTCGCCTGTTCACGGAACATAGCCCGGAGTTCATCCGGGTCCGCACCCAGCGCCTTCGCGCAAATGCGAAAGCCAAAGGCGTTCTCGCCGTCGCTGTCGATCCACTCCCAGGCTTCGGCCCGAGTGCGTTGACAACTACGACCATCCACTGCCGCGGCCATTGTTTCGAGCAGGATCGTCTCGCAAAGCGCGACGAGGTCCTGATCGGTCCAGGCGGTGTCGAGCAGCCAGTCGGCCGGCGCCACAGGTGGCGCACGCTCGTTGGTCAGCATGAGGTCTCTCCTTGCGGTGATCGGGAGAGACCTGTTCCCCTCCGGGGTCAGTCTCCCCGGGTGGGTTGGATCTTATCAGGCACGCCTACTGCAGACGCGGGTAGGACGTGCTGTTCAGGAAAGCTGCCCAGGCATCTGGCCACCTTTCGAAGGTTCCGGGTGCCCGCTGTTCAGCCTCATCGACAAAGCGAACGAAAGCGCGGCGGATCGTGTCGATCCGTTCGTACTGCGTTTGGCTGGTAAGATGGGCGAGCGTGCCGCTCGCCAGCCAGCGGACTTGCGTTGTGACAGGTTCCACGTATGTCCTCCTCGCATTGAGAGGGAGGCATCTCCCGGCGGGGAGATGTACTCCCCATGGGATCGGTGTATCGCTGTCAGGCGGCAGCGGCGATCCGGGAAGACCGAAGCCGAGCTTCCGACGCCGACAGGATCGTATTGACGTCCCCTTCGCGGAGGGTAGCGAGCGCACTCGCCGGATCCTTCACGGACGTTTCGCGAAGGGTTCTAAGAATGGTCAGCAGGCTCTGGGCCGTCTGGATCGCACCATCGTGGCCCATGACGCGGACACACAGATGAAAGCACTCTACGTTGCGCAGGCCAGTTTCCGGGTAGTCGTCCACGTCAAAATACGTGACAACCCGGCTGGAAACGACGCTTCCCTTATCGAAGCGACGGATCAACGAAATGCGCGGAGCATCGCTGCTCAGCACTTCGCTTAGGGACAGACGATTCTCCTGGTCATCCAGGATCTCATAGAACCACTTGCTCATGGGAGTCTCCAAAACTGGTTTCGGTAGGAAAGCCAGGGGGAGAAATCCCGTGTCCCGGGAAGGTTCCCCGGGAGGGTGGTCGTGGCGACTACTGGCCCCTGGCGGCTTACAGCTTGGAAGGCACGGTGAACATGCCTTTGACAGAGGGCGGCGCGGCTGGCGTCATGAGGACGATGGCCGGAGTGCAACCCGCAAGCGTCGCCGCAGCGGCGACCAGTAGGATCAAATTGCGCATGAGAACCTCTCTGCCGAAGGCGGAGGAAGCAGACGTCCCCCGGTGGGAGGCTGTGCTCCCTGCGGGGAATCTGCCGAGGCCGTCAGGCCCGGCGCGAGTGCCGACCAGCAAGGGGCGGCTTGAGTGCTGCTTATTTATCGAGCCCAACTAGCTCGCCAGCGGCGCTGGATCTCACGCAACCGCATCAAGCAGGAAGCGATAAGCGAACTCATAATAGCCAGGGTTAAGGCCAAGCGATAGAGGTAAAAGACGATCTTCTCATTCGTCGTTTAACGCTGCGGCACGTGCCCTCGACGCAATCCCCGGCGCGGAATCAAAAAGGGGGGATGCCGTAGAGCATCCCCCCTTCCCGCTTACCCAAGGACTGGCTACGCCAAGCAGGGCTGACCCTGCTGGACAAGCAGCTCCTCTACCACCGCCGCCGATAATGCGGCACGGGCGGTCGCGTCACACCACCCCTGGATCGCTGCCCGAACGTCAACGTCCCCTTGGTGGCCCTTCACGAACTCGGTCCGGAGCCTGATGCCGCGGTTGCGGACCACCTCCATGACCTCGCCGTGAATTTCCTGATCGGCAGTGCGGTCCTCGCGGACCCGTTGCGAACCGCCAAGCACACCGAGAGCGTGTTGGTTGTCCGACTGCACCGTTACGATGTCGCCGCGACAGAGCCTCAGGTTATGGACGGCGGCGATGACGCCGTTGCCCAGAGCCGTCAGCTCAGCCTCGCAGGAATCGCCGGCGGGTCCGTGGCCGCTGTAGCGGAAGACCCTCCGTCCCGATCGTACCCACACCGCCCAGCCTGCTCGCAGCCGCTTCCCACAGAAGCTGGCGTCGGCAAAGACGGTTACTCGTGTTGCTCGCCTCTCCATAATGCACCTCTTGGCGCAGGGAGACGCCCTCCCCTTGCGGGGAGAGGGCTCCCCGCGAGGGTTCGGGTTGATCGAAGGCCGGCGCCGAAGCGCCGGTCTATGGTCAGTGGCCGCTGACCGCGTTTGCAGAGCCCCAACGAAGCGCGAACTCCGTCGGGGATACTCCTTGGTCAAGCGCATCAGATAAGGCGTCCGGGTCCACCTGGGCATCGAACGTGTCGACCCGCCAGTGCCTGAGCATCGCCCCATCCACGGCTTCCACGTACTCCTGGAAGCCCATCTTCGAAACGTCGGTCTCGCGCTGTGTCCACACCTCGTCCACCGGACCGGTCAGGTCCACCGGGGCCAGATGGCCATAGGCGGGCGTCGCGAGTTGCTCGGCCGGAACTACGTCCTGGGTCGATATCTTCATGGCTTCCATCCTCCTGGGATCGAAGAGGGAGGCCGCCCCTGAGGGGATCGGCTCCCCTCGGGGTCAGGTCGTCAGGCTGCGGCTCGGGTGTGTCCCGTGCTTAGGCCCGCTTGGCGTTGCTCTCACCGCGCTCGCGTTCGGCGAGGTGGGCGGTGAGTGCGCGCTGCGCGTGGTGCTCTGCCAGCGTGCTGGCGCGGAACCGCTTGGTGATGTCGCCTCCGGGGTCGTGGACATGCTTGGCGGTCAGGGAAACGCCCCTTCCGATCAGCATGGCCTTCACGCCCGCCAGTGTGGCGGCTTCATCTTTGCGGTTGTCGCGCAGGGTCTTGTGTCCAGACAGGACATCGACCGCGTGCTCGCTTGCGGACTGCGCCACGATCATGTCACCGCGCTTCAGGTCGAACTCGTCCACCGTCAGGTGGATGCCCAGGGCCAGGGCCTCGACCGAAGCGTGGTCACGCGTGTGGATGTGCTTGTCCCAGACGCCCCGCTTCTGGAGCGTCTTGGTATTGTCCCGCGCGTAGACCGACCAGGCACCGAGTTGGTGGGTGGCGTCGAACGCCGCCTCTCCAAACACCGTAACCAGTCGGCCCCGTTTTGCACGCCGATCCAAATGGGGTTCGGTCGGCGGCTGCGGGACCACATCCTTGTTCCGCCGCTGGAACAGCCTGCGGAAGACCTCCTCCATGGCCCTCGTCGGGTCTTTGTGGTCGCGGAACTCCTTGAAGAAGAGCCGCAAGACCGTGACGCAGACGAAGGCCACAGCGGAGATCAACATCTTCTCGATGATCTCCATGATGCACCTCTCGTTCTTTGAAGAGAGGGGGAGATCGCCCCCGTTGGGGAGCGTTGCTCCCCCTCGGGGTTGCTGGTCAAAGGGCGAGGCTGCTATGCAGCAGCCGCCGTGAGAGCCTTGCGCGTGATCTCGAACAGCGCACTTCTCAGCTCGGTGAGGTCCTGGATGACGACCGCGGTCGGGAATAGTTGCCGAACACGGTCGATCTGGATGCCGATGCCGATCACCTCGATGCCCGAGGCCTGGCAACGCCGAACCATGTCGATGACTTGGTCTGAGTTGTTGGGCTCGCCGTCGGTCACGATGAGGAGCAGCTTACGCTCCTCCTTGGTCGTGTTGACCAGCTGCGCGGCGGCATACCACATGGCTTCCCCCAGAGGGGTGCCGCCGGCCGGGGCCACCGCGAAGTTGCCGACCACCTGACGCACCTTCTGTCCATGCTTCAGAAGAGGCAGAACGCCAATGGCGCGCTGGTGATCTTGATCATAGTCGCTCCGGCTTGCCGGAAAGGCTGTGATCGCCGAGTTGACGCCCGGGATGGCTTCGAGAGCCGTCGCGAGGGCAACCGCGCTGTCGATCGCCACGTCCAGCCGGTTCCGACTGGCCCCTCCGTTGACATGGGCGGCTTGCGCCGCCATGGAACCGGAGCGGTCCACGAGGATGTGGATCGCGGCGTTGGGGGCACGGGTGTCCGTGCGCTGCGTGAAGACCCGCGTGTCACCCGTCAAGATCCGGGTGATCTTTCGGCCGTTCACCGCACGGCCGCGCCGGCGGGTGATCTCGTCCTCCCGTTGGCTGGCTTGCACCAGACCCAGCAGTTGGGCACGTACCCGACCGCTCGTGCCACGGACGCGAGAAACGATCCCCTGTCCGATGAGCGGGTTGGCCTGCACCTCCTGCGGCTGAGCCATGGCCGGAACCCGACTCTGCACAGGTGCTTTGGCGGCGCTGTTGGACAGGTCCTTGGCCGCCTTTTGGAAGAGGTCTTTCGACCCCACATCGTCGGTCGAGGCCGACAGAGCCTTCGCAATCGCGTCGGCGCCGTTGGGATCGTAATCTCCACCCTGATCGGAGCCAGAGCCGCCCGCATCGCCGGCATCACTGCCGGCCGAATTGGGTCCTGAGCTATCGCCACCATCGTCGCCTTCTCCGTCACCGGATTGGTCGTCGTCGGCGCTGTCATCGGTGTCCGAGCCGGACCCCGAGCTATCGCCACCATCGTCGCCCTCTCCGTCACCGGATTGGTCGCCGTCGGCGCTGTCAGAAGCGGCTCCAGGCTTCGCACTGTCGCCCTGCCCTTCATCATCGCCGCCACCGTCGCCGTCGGCATCGCTGCCGGCGTCGTCAGTTGCGTCATCATCCTCGGACGTGCCGTCCTTGGACGTGCCAGAACCGCCTGTGGCATCGTCGGCATCGCTACCGTCGTCATCGCCTTGGGCGTCCTGCTCGTTGTCAGACCCGGACCCGCCCTGCTGTTGCGGGACGCTCTGGTTCTGCTGGTCCTGCTGCTGTTGTTGCGGCGGCTGCGGAGGGGGTTGGCGAGCCTTATCCTCCTCTTGCTTGAGCATGGTGAGGATGAGGTCTACGAGATCGAGGGCATCCGCAGTGCTCTCGAGGTTTTTCACCTCAGAAAGCAACGCGTGAAGCCTGACCATGGCACCGGCCGGGAAGGTCTGTGCCGCTACGGCCTCGCTTTCGTCCGCGAAAGACTCCAAGGCCTTCTGGCCAAGAACATCACATCGCAGGCGTAGCAGGCAGTAGCCGGACAGGATATCAGCCGGATGCGCCTTCTCGTTGACGGCCCTCATTTCGCCGCGGCGGATCAGATAGTCGATCACCTTGGCGATAGTCCTGCGGGTCCCAGGATAGTCGACGGCGAGCGCCGCCTCGATCCGGACATCCTCAATGATATTCAGCAGCTCCCGACGGAGCGGCTGGTAGTACGCGCGATGAACGACATTCCAATCCGTGAACTGGATGTGCCCACCGGCTTCATGCGCGATGACGCCGTAGGCGAGATCGCACAGGTCCGGCTCGTCGGGGTCGAATGCCGGCACGTAGACGCGATTCCCGTCGGTCATCATCTCGTTGCCAGAGACGATGACCTGTACCCCGAATTTCTTGCCCAGCGCCGCTGCCACAATGGGCAGCGAGTCATAGAGCGTGCGAGCTTTACGAGACGTCTTGGCCGGCTTGGCAGCCAGCCCTGTCCCTTGCATGGTCTGATTGACCGTCATTCTCGTGCCTTTCGCCTGGGGGGCGAAGGAGCCCCCCTCGACGGGGGAGAAGTACTCCCCCGCCTTGGGTTGCTTAGAAGAAGAAGGATTCGACAACCTCGACCGGTGCGGCCGTCGGCGGGATCATGTCAGGGAGCTTCCCGTCGTCTTCCGCCTCGTCCAGGTCGTCGGTGTCGTCCACCTCGGTTTCGACCGCCGCCTCAACAGCAGCCGGCTCCGCGTTGGGCGCGATCTCCGGTTCCTCCGGAGTTGCACTAGCCGGCGACGCAGCTTCCGCCCCCAGAGATGCCGGCTCGGCACCCGGGCGGGCATCCTGCTCTACCGGCTTCTGGTCGGCTTCCTGCGCGAGTTCAACCGTCTCCGTGACTGCCTCAACCGGTGCGGTCGGGACAGCCTCAGCGGCGACGGGTGTAACCTGACCCGCATCCTCTGCCTGTGCTGGCGTCGCAGTGTCGGAGTTGGACTCCTCGACCACTACGCCATCCGTGGCAGGAGAGGCGGCGTCATCACCATCACCGAACAAGCCGTCGAAGATGGAGAGGTCTGACGGCCCTTCAGCCATCGTTGCCTCGACCTGCGCAGGCGTGACGTGGACGACAGCCTCTGGCTCGTCCGCATCTTCCTCTTCCGGGAAGGCAGCATCAGGATCGACGATGTCCCCATCCTCGACAGATGCAAAGAGGTCGCCGAAGCCACCCGTCGCCGGGCGGCTCGCCGCGTAGGACCGGATCTTGTCGGGGTCCGACAGGATCAGGATCTTCGCGACGACCTCGTGGTAGACACCGTTCTCGATGTTGCCTTTCTCCGGAAAGCTGGCGATCAACTCGTCAATGCCAGCCACCATTGGAGCCACAGCGCCATCCAGGAAAGAAAGTCCGTCGAGCTTATCGCGCATCCGCTTGAGCGGCCCTGCGATACGCCGTGACAGGCTCTTCTCCGTCCGGGAAGCCACCGACTTCTCGTAGAGTTCATTGGCCTCCTGTGCGACCTCAGCCAAAAGCTGATTGCCCATGCGCGCAACCTCGCGGTCCAGCGAGCCGCTCTTGTCGGCCGGCGAGATCCGGAAGGTGCTGTAATCGGCCCAAAGTCGATGACTGACCGCCGAGGCGGGCTCAATGGCCCGGCGCAGCGCGTCCTCGAAGTTGGGGTGTTTGGCGATCCACTCTTCCACCTCCTTATCGTATTCGGCCAGGAAGGTGCTCTTCTCGCCGAGAAACTCCCGAACGATCTTGTCCAGAGCTTCGGTGACCGCTTCGGTCTTCTCGCGTGGGATCGCGTAGCCGCTTAGGAAGCGGATGCCAACGCTCTCCAAGAGGCGTTCCATCTGCTTCTTCAGCTTGTGGAAGACGTTGAGCCGATCAGGGTCCATGACTTTCTTGGAGCCCAGACTGGCAACGTCTTCAGAAGGCAGTTCACCACCCACGCCGAGGTTCAAATCTTCGGCCCGGAGCTTCTTGCGTCCGGTCCAGATCGTCACGCCCAGCGAGAGAATGTCAACCTTATCAAGGGTCTTCATGATGCAGCCTCGTTGTGAAACGAGGCGCGAACCCACTCCTCCCCTGGGGGCGAAGTGAACCGCGCCCCATTGGGGAAGGATGTTCTGGGTGGCAGAGCGGGCTGTAAGCCCGCTCAGAACCAATAGTCGGCTTGGCCGGTGTCGATTTGTGAGAGCTTGATCCGTTTCGGGATCAGCCCGGCATCTTCGGCAGCCGGCGTGATGAGGTCGACAGAGGATTCGAAGGTGGCGAGCAGAGCCGCCTCCTTGCGCAGGTCCTTGTCGATGGTGCCACCGTCCGCCTTGACCACGTTGACCGTCACGTCCGCAGACGCGACCATACGCATGGTCAGGAGAAACAGGAGGGCGCCGACGCCGTTGGCCCGCCGCAGCGACCCCGCGTGCCGCACCCTCCCGATGCCGGTGTGGCCGTCGAATGCCGGCGTCCAGCCCTCAATCACCGGAACCCCGGTCGGGATACCCTCACGGGTGCTCCACCGGCATTCATAGTGATCGGAGAGCCTGCCCACGGCCACCTCCATCACCTCAAAAAGCCGCTGCCAGGAGACAGCGGTGATTTCGAAGAAGATGTCGGCGTCCTTCATGGTGGCCGGTCTCGACGTAACCTCCTCAGCCGCGGGGATTTCCGCAGCCGGGTTGCTTTGCAGATCGGTGGCCTTACCGTCGGCGCCGAAGGTGCAAGTGCCCAGGATCTCATAACCCTGTTCAGTCTGCTCCCACAGTCGCCGACGACCCTCCGCCGCCGCGCCGCTGGATTTCCAGGACGACTTGGCGATGGGCTTTTTCTGCATGGCCTGTCCGGTCTTGCCGAAGCGCACGAACAAGTCTCCGCCGATCACGGCAACAGCCCAATCCTTGGAGGTGCCGTCGGAGCGGTTATACCGCGCCAACAGCCAGCGCTCGCCCGCCATCAATTAGCCTCCCAGAGATCGCCGAAGACATCGGCTGCGATCTGGTGGATCGCCTGCCGCTGCTCAGGTTCCGCCCGGTTGCTGAAGGCTCGCTCGAGAGCAAAGCCGACCGCGTTGGGAGCCCCCTTGAAGGCGACCGTCAGCCGTGCCCACCGCACGAGAGAGCGGGTGGACATGGTGAGGGAAAGCTCGGAGCCACCGTCCTCGCCGCCCAGGAACAGGCGACGGATGTCGTTAGCGACCTTGATCATGTTTTCCCGGATAGCCTGCGGCACCTTCGGCGCCACGCGCTCCAAGATTGATTCCTCGATGTCCGGCTCCAGATAGCCCACGCTGATGAAGCGGAAGCGATCCAGAAAGGCGGGATCGAGAACCTGGATGCTGGTGGCGTAAAGGCCCGAAGCATCACCCGACCCCATGCTGTTCGCCGTGACGAACAGCCGGAACTTCGGGTGGGCATGGATCACCTCGTTGGTCTCGGGGATCACCAGTGGCGATCCTTCCAAGATATCGTTGAGACCGACCAGCTCGCCGGCATCGCCGCGGTCAGCCTCGTTGATGACGAGAGCGTAGCCGTGGGTCATGCAGACGGGCAGCGGCCCGTGAACAAATTTCGTCTGCCCGCCGACGATGGCCTGATGACCAACGAGATCGGCGAACTCGCGACGCTTATGCCAGGAAAAGCACATGGTCGGCCAGTTCAGGCGCGAGAGCGTCTGGGTGACGATGGACGTCTTGCCAGCTCCGTACGGGCCACCGATCCACATGGCATCTCCCATAGGATCGGCAGCAAAGGCAAGGATGTCCCGCAGCTTGATGCGATCGAAAACGTAGAGATCGTCCCGCTTCGGGATGAGAGGGTTCGTATCGTCGGCAAAGCCCTCGACCGTAAACTGCGGCGGGGCCTTCGGCTGATCGAACGTGTCGCGAACGCTGAAGTTCTTAAACATGATGCACCTTTTCTTGGGGAAGTCGGGGCGCACCATGCCCCGGAGGGGAGCATGTCTGCGCCCCAGGTGGGGATGAACTTGTGTTGCGAACTACGCAGCCGCGGCTACGACCGGGCCCACGCTTTGGGTGCCTGTTGGCTTCGCCTTCTTGACACTCACCTTGACGCTCTCTGAGGAGGCGCTACGGAATTTGTCCAAATCGGCGTCGCTGACGGCAACCTTGTGATGCTCCAGGAGGGCCGTATAATCGACCCGCCCCTTGGAGATGTAACGGGTGATAAGGATGCCCGATGCTTCAGCTTGGGCGAACTGCCCCATCTGCTTGATCAGCCGCTCCTTAGCGTTGTCCTGCTTCAGGGTCAGTGTCGCGATCTCAGCCTTGAGGGCGTCGATCTTCGCAGCAGCATCTCGGTACTCCATCGCTGCAACTTCCCACTCCTGCTTTTCCTCATCGGACGCTGGGGAGTAGGTGTCGCGGGAAGGATCCTTCTTCGGCTCCTTGCCGGCGTTCACCGCCCCCATGAAGGCCTCTGCCCTCTGAAGCATGTCGGCGATGAATGCCTCGTCCCGGTCGACACGAAATTCGACGGCTTCGTCAACGACGAGGCTGCCATCTTCCTTCTCGATCACGCGACCAAACACCAGATAGCCGTGGTCCGTGCCGGACACGAAAATCTGAGCCTGCACTTGGCAGGAATAGAGGCGAAAAGCAGTCGCGTCCTCGCGGAGCGCCACCACCTCATCGAACACCGAGTCCGACGGGGCCTTGAGTTCGACGGGGATTCCGTCATCGGTCAGGCCGTCGAAGCTGGCGCGGATGATCGGATGGTCCGCTTCGGCGCAGGCGGGAAAAAGCATGGTGTCATGCTTCGCCTCGAACCACGCGCGAACAGCGGGCTCGCACCGCTTGCCATGAGCGACGAACATGTTGCCGCTCAAATCCTCCGGAGGAACCTTGCCTGCCTTCTCCGCCCACAGGCGCCAAGGCGTCTTGTAGGGGCTAATGCCGAGGACCACGGCAATGTCGGAAGCCGACACGCCTTGATCGCGCCATGCCAGCCATTCGGCCGAGCCCTGGCGAAGGTTGACGATCTTCATGATGCACCTCTGCAAGGGCGGAGGCGCACGTCTCCCCGGTCGGGGGCGTCGTGCGCCCCAGCGGGGATTTTCGTCGTGAATTACGCTAGCCGGTCTGGCCCCATGTCCCGGTTCCGGAACGGGGGCGAATAGCGAGCTAAGTGCTCGTCCGGCAGCGAACGGATCGCGGTCACGCCGGCCGATCGCAACGCCGCGGTAGCCATCGCGGTGATATCCTCGAAGGTGAAGACTTGCGTCGTGGCCTTCCAGCCCAACGCCCTGCCCTTCACTGCCTCCGGCTTTCTGATCTTGCTGAGCATGCTGCTCTCCTCCGGGGCAAGCCCCGGCCAGGGTGTCATCTTTCCCGCGCTGGGCGCTTGCGCACCCCGGAACAGGAATGGACGTGGACAGCGCCTACACGGCCTCTTTCATGGCGGCGGCAGTCGCGACCGCTTCCGCCTGGGCCAGATCGACTTCGGCCTGAGCGTACTCGAAGTCGAGGTCGCTCAGCTTTCCGTCGTTGCGGAGCTTCGACAGGTAGTCCTTCGCTCCTGTCCAGGCGCCGGCGGCACCGGCACGCTGGATCAGCTCCGTCGTGGAAGCTCGCACCTTGTCAGACACGGACTGGGAGCGCTCGGCCTGCCGTAGGACATACTTGGCATAAGCCAAGTCGTTGTCCTTCAGGCGCTCTGCGGCATACCCGATGGCCGTTTCCCAGGCACCATTGGGAAGCGCACGGCGCACCAGCTTTCCGATCAGCTCCTTCACCTCGACGCCGACCTGAAGCAGATCGGGCTTCGGTTCCGGAACCGGCTGACCGCCAAGGACCTCTCCCGTTTTCGGGTCGATGTCCATGACGGTCGCGGACTGCGGCACGCCACGCTTGGAGCGGCGTGGGATGTCAGCCTCGTCGGCCTCGATCACCTTGCCATCCATCTCCTCTGCACTGTAGCCGCCGCATTCCTCGGGGAAGGCGGCGCGTAGCGCATCGGCTTTGGCGCACTTGGCGAGTTGGCCCTTTGGCCGCTTCACCCACATGTCCGTGGGGAGGACGCCCCGAGCACCTTTCCGGGAGTAGGTCTCCATCCAGTAAACCTTCCCGGTGAAAGGGCACCGGACACCGCCAACAAGGCGGTACACGGTGACCGTGCACCATTCAGGGAACTTGAGGGTAACCGTCACAGTCTTTTTCGAGCCACGTGGACCGTCTTCATCGTTCACCTCCGCGGTGAACGTCTCCGTGATCTCCGGCCCGTAGATCGGGGCGTCGACACCGGCGAACTCGCCCGTTCGGGCAGCCGTGGTCTGCACCTCGTTGATGCCCGGCCAAACCGTCTCCACGTACTTCCGCAATGCGGAGCTCCACATGGGCACGATCGACACGGGGCGCTTCATGATGTCGAGCTTGCGGGCTTGGCAGTAGGCCACCGCGAGCAAGATGCCCTCAGCGGTCTTGGCGGACGGGAAGGTGGATTCCACCAGTACCCGCCAAGTCTGCTCATTGACCCCGTAGCTCTTTGCTTCCACCGGATACGCGATCCGCGGTTGCAGCGAAATGACTTCGCCCATCTTTCTGTCCCTCTCAGATGAATGAGAAGGCGCCACTTCCCCCTGAGGGGCGAGCGGCGCCCCCTATTGGGTTGTGACGGTCAGTTCAGGTCAGCGCGAGACGTCGTTGTCCTAATTGGACGAAGACGGAGCCTCGGCGGCCGGCTTTGGCCGGAACGGCTCGCACGGATCGGGTTCCCCCGGCTTGCGAGCCACGTAGCCGACGCCCATCGCTTCGGCATCGCATTTGGTCCTGAGCAGCAGGTTTTCCTGTGCCTTCCGGAGTGTGTCCGCCTCCCCCAGCGCAAACAGGAAGCCTGCGACAAGGTAGATCGCGTAGAGCGCGATCATGGCGAGCACGAAAGCCTTCAGGACGGGTTTGAAGATCTCGGTCATGGTTTTGCGCCTCCTAGCGCAATGCTGCAGAGGCACACTCCACGCCCCACGTTGGGACGAGCAAGTGCGCCCCAGTGGGAAGGAGTAGAGCGGATCAGCGGTTGTCGCTGAGCCGCGCAGTCATCGTCATCTGCTCCTGTTCGGCGGTCTTAATGATCGCGTACAGGCCTTGGTGGACAGTCACCCCAGCCATAGCGGCCACGATAACGCCGAAGACGATGTTCTGGAGAACCCGCATGTGCACCTCCACATCGGAGGGCACGGCATTCCCCTCAGGGACGCTAGGCCGCGCCCTTAACTTAGAACCGCGGGCAAAATTAGAACGGGATTTGGTCCCATCCATCATCCCCAGCGGCACTGCCTTGGCTGCGGTTTGCCGAGCTCTGGGATCGCGAACGATCCTGTCTGCCCTTCCGGTCGGAACCACCTGGACGACCGGCGGCACCTTGGCGATCAGAACCACCCTGGTGGTCGGGCTCGCCGGCGGCACGCGCGCCATTGACCGAGCCGTTGCTACGACTGTTGCCAGCGCTGTTGTCGGATTCCCGACCCTGACCCTGACCGCCGTGCAGGTCGAGCTCACTCACGCGAACGGTGAGGGCCTTGTCCTTGCTGCCGTCGCGCCGCTCGAATTCACGAAGCGTGACTTCGCCAGCAATGGACACTTCCCTGCCCTTCTTGAGGAGGGCGGCGAGTTTCTCAGCTCGCGTCCCCCACATTGAGCAATCGACCCATTGTGTCGTCTTGTTCTCTCCGTAGCCAATATCGTTGGCGACCGGAAAGCTGAGGACTTTTTCGCCGCCCTGCGTGGTGCGCAGTTCGGCGTCGCGGCCCAAACGACCATTGAAATGCCAGATGTTCATGATGCACCTCATCCTATTCAGGTTGCGATGCACGGAACTCCTCCCCTGCCCAGGGTGGAGACTTGTCCGTGCTGGTTGGGGAAGGTCAGGCTTCGAGATAAGGGCGGATCACCGCCGGTACCGCATGAACGGTCTCGGTGTGCAGCCCCGTGTTGATCGCATCCGAAGGCACGGCCAATCGGCGAAGAGCGGAGTGGGCAGTGCGCCATGGATAGCGACCCGCTCGGTAGCCGGCGTAAACGTCGGCCGCCAGGCTAAGTTTGAGCTCGGAGGACTGGACGCCCTCAAAAGCACAGAGATCAAGGGACATGATGCGCCCTCATTCCATGAGGATGAAGGAGGCGCGTCCCGACCCCACGCGGGGAGGGAGAAGCCTCCCTCTTGGTGGGAACACGCTCGGCGGCAAACCGGCGAGCTACATGCTGGTTGTTTTAGGACCCCAACTAGGTCCCCAGCTGAAGCCGGACACTTTGGCATCGCTGCATCAAGCAAGCGGCGCTAAGTGTAGCCAATGTAACGCTCCGACGCTGGGAGCGATAGGGCAGAAAGACGCCGATTTTGCGCGTCTTTCAAAGGCGCGAAAAAGCTCATTGGTTGATTAGGGTGTGGAGCACAGGTCCACCACTCCCCGGAGTATTCATCACCATGGAAAACGCCGACCAGCAGCCGGCACAGTCGGTTGCGTCGATCCAGTCCCATCCGGCCCGAAACTCGGAGGACACCTCGAACGGTAAGGCCCCGCGCCGTCCCGCCGGGGCCGGCCGGCAGCCCGGGAAGGGCCGCGTCTCCACCCGCGCACCGCGGACACACGCCGACTACTCCACGCCGGTCCTGCACAAGACGCTAGTGCTGAAGAGCCACCAGGCGCAGCAGGTGGAATCCCGAATCCTCGCGACCACGATGTCTTCGATGTACATCACCGAGGTCGTGCTGCGCATCATCGGCGATTCCAAGGAAGCCGAAGCGGTATCAGAGATCATCAACAGCAACCTGAAGGACGAGGAGGAAGCGCTCCGCGCCACCCTCGCCCAGCTTGAGCAGGTGCGCACGTCGAACATGATCGACGTCGTGCCGGAGTACTCGAAGCCGATCTCCAAGCCTCTCGAGGTCAGCTCGCCGCAGGCCATGCGCTTCCTCATGCTCCTGGAAGGCTACGACAAGCTCATCGGGGTGGTGGATAGCCTGTGGTTCGCCGGCGTGATGGATGGCAAGCAGAAGGCCACGGCAACTTGGGAGTGGCAGCGCCGCCTCGTCCGTCTCGGCAACAGCGTCATCGCCTTGGAGCGCCGCGCTCGCGCCGCCGCTGTTCGCAAGAACAAGGGCGAGGAGGTCAGCAAGGTTGTCGGCGACACGGAAACGGCCACGGTGTCTGACAACGACGCGGGGGAGAGCCGGCAGAAACGCGCCCCCAAGAGCACGGGCACGGCGCCGGCCCTACAGTCGGAGGACAACGCGGCATCTGGTCCCGCTCCGGTGGCGGCCGCCATGGCGGCAGTTGCGGCGACGGAACCAACGGGCGCCGGTGTGATCTCCGCCGCGAAGATCGCCGCAGCTCCCGCCGAGTGATTGCGTCGATCGCGACGCACCAGTCCGACGATCCGAAAAGAGGGAGCCACCGAGTTGGCTCCCTCTTTTCATGGGCGCTGCCCAGACATAGCGTTCGCTCATAATCAGGTTCAGCGTCTTGCGTGGACGTTAAGCGAGAACTCTCTGACAGCCTCGCTCCTGACGCGGTTGGGCCTTGCGCTGCTGGTCGGGCGCCAATATGGTTTGAATGCCCTCTCGCAGGGTAGTGTGTTGGGGAACACACTTTTTATGATGCACCTTGGGAGGGCGTGGTCTTCGGACCACGCCTTTCTCGATTCCAGGCGCGGCATCCCAGCAGACTAAACGCCGCAGCTGGATGAGCGGCGGCTCCAAGCGAACAAGGAACGTGCCGCCGCTCCCGCAGGTCCAGTCGCTAAGCAGCTGCCGTGCCCGCCGCGAGGGTAACGGGAAAGCGGACGTCTAAGCATCGGCCGCGCTGGAGGCAGGCGCGGAGCGTTTCCGTTCTCGGCGAGACAGCTCTTTTTCGACCGCATCCCGCACAAAGTCGGCCCGATCCTCACCTTCGGTGAGGACACGCTTAATCCGCTCGAAGGTCCCTTCGGCGAAACGGGCAACCATGTCCTCGATGTACTTTTTGGGGCGGGCCATGCCACGCCTTTTCGGGGATATCTCTGATTTCGTCAAGGCGATATCTCTTTCGTCCAGTTAATGAGATATCTTTCAAGTCGGTTAACAGATATCTCTTAAAGACGGATAACAGATATCTGTTATTTTGGCAAGAACGTTGGGCTGCCGAACCGCGGCAGGTAGTCACGAACAAATGGCACCGCCGATCTGAGGCTGTTGCTAACATCGCCGTCTGCGACGGCTTCCCAGGCCAGGATTGGCGCCATTCCCGCAGCGGGGCCGCCGATAAGGCGCTGATTGCCACGACCAGCAGCACCCATGTCTGGCGTCGGCCGGCGCCGGCCTGGAGCGGTATTGCGGCATTCGGGCCGCCTGCAGCTCAGAGCCGCATGCTGGGGATGGCGGCTTTCATAACCGCCATCCCCATGGCACTTACCAAGAGGGGTGAACCCGACCAGGATCACGCCGAGTTTGGTTCTCTGGTGAGGAGATGGCAGCTCGGTGACCGATGCGGACTGGAGCTGTACGCCTCCTGTTTAATTCCCGGGGAGAGGCCTAGACTTTAGTTCGGTCGTCGCGTCCTTGCGCGCCTTGTCCACGTTGATGCCACCGATCCGTTCCTTTGCCCGCTGACTGGAATCCATCCGTGTACCAACATTCAAGCTGCTCCCAGCACCAGTGAGCTTTTCAACGCTCACGTTTGAGTCCGTCGGTAGATGCCCAGTTTCGGCAAGCAATCCCAGCCACTCGTCTAGATTGACCTTTGACCAGTCGACGAGCTGAATTTCATCAGTCGTGATGCCACGGCAATCCGGATCCTTTGGAGTGCCCCAGGACAAACCGATCTGCGGTCGCACCTGTTCCTGAATGATCCTTGACAATGGCGAGTTAAAGCAGCAGTAAGACTCCCTCTTCTCAATACAGACGCCCGCCACCTTACTATTACAGTAGCTACCGACTTGGTGGCAGTTTTTGAGTTGCTTCTGCGCATTAAGCTCGAATTCTTCCTTCTCGCACGCCCAGATGATCTTTATCAGGATCATTACGATCTGGTAGACGGTATAGGCAATCATTACCCAGCCGAGTACCGACCCGATAATCGCTTGGCCGCCGCCCAACTGCAGGGGCCCCTGCGCAGTGCCACCTACGAACGCTGACCCGCCAGTTTCTGCGACCGAAAAGAGGCTGTTGGCTGCCGCGTCACCGAACACCTGAGCGGTCCAGTCGCCGACCTTGTTTAATAAGGTCTGTTGGATGGAGCCGATGAGCGTCTTCGACGCAGCGTCCGATGCGACGCTTTCCGTGCCACCCCATATGTTCTCCCAACCCTGGACGAAGGGCTTGTTAAGCTCAGTCCAGGCGCTATCAATTGGCCCGGTTAGCGTCTCGTAAGCTCCACGTATGGCATTGCTCTTGTCCAGGGCGGATACCGCGCTGTCCAGCTTGCCGACAGCCAGAATCAGCGAAATATAATCGCCGAGAGACACGGTAGACGTTGATGCGCAGCAATCGACGATGCCGCCGACCGCTTTTTTGCAAGACTGCGCCTTCCCTTTGAAGACCGTACAATTGCGGTTGGCCTCAATTGTATCCTCGTTGCACTCAGCATCCATAGCCATGAAGCGGGCGGCCGACAATGTGGCCGCAGCTCGCGCGAAGTCGTCGCTCAGTTCGGCCTGCGGGTTCACGCAGTCGGTGCCCATGCATCGGATTGGTCCAGGGCAACTTGTTTCGGTGCTGCGGGTCACGGTTGGAACCGTTGCCGAGTGCCCACAATCCCACTGCTCCTCCATCACGTAGCAGGCGCCGGACGTTCCTTGCGCCCCCTGCACGCAACTCGACTTGATAAAGCCGCAAGCTGGATTCGCCTCATAGCTCGCGCATGAGGCCATGTTTTCGCCGCTGGTTTTCGGACATTGCTGCTGGCCTTGCGCATCAACCCAACAGTCCATCTGGCCCTTGTAAAAGTCGCATGTGGCATTGATGCTCGCCTTGCGACACATCGGGGATAAGCCCGGATGGATGGGTACCATGTCGGATTCGCACAGCTTGATCCCGTCAATGACCGCGCATCCATCGGCGTCCAAAGTTGGCATGTCCAAGCACTGATAGGTGCCCTTGCAGAATTTGTCGGCTAGGCCCTTGGTCGACCGTTCGCAATCCGGCGGGGAATATTCGTCCACAGCTAGCACCTTCTTGGGGTCATAAATGACCTTGAGACGAGCATAGCCTTCCCCTTTGCCCGTGACAGATGTCCGAGTACGAAATTCCAATGGCCCCTTGGTCTTGAAATAGCTGGTCACATCGACGCTAAGGTTTCTCTGCCAACTTACCCCGTTTTCGCAGTTACCGACAGTTTCCGGCGGGAAATTACTATCGGGACCGGACCACACTTTCTGACCCTTCATGAGGATCTGCATGTAATCGTCCCACTTGGCGTAGTCGACAGTCGCCGAGATCACCGCATCGGGATTGAAAACGTCAACCTCAATTGCCTCCTCGAAGATCGTGCAGTTTCCCTGCCAGTAGTTGTCACCAACAGTGCCGATCCAGATGTAGAGGCAACCGTCGCCGCATGAGGCTAGATTAAGAGGACCAGATTTGTGATTGATGATGCCTGCTTTATAGGTATGCTGAAGAGTGCAGTTCCGGCTCTCGTCCGTTATGCGCTCGCAAGTCTTATAGTCCGGGATATGAGCCGCAAAGGACCCCTTGCTGAAAGTTGTCGAGGATTTGCAGTCCTGGAAATCGGCTGGCAGATTATTCCAAGTGAAGTCGGATTTAGCCCAGAGTGGGTCATTATCGAGGTTCGGTCTTGTCACGTTGGCCGAGCCCACCAGGGTCCGGTAGGCTTCGCCGGTGCGGCTCTCCTCAGTCTTCAGACGCTTGTGGGCCTCTGTGCCAGCGTCCCGCATGGCATTGTCGTTGCCATATAGCGCTTGGGTGGTGTCGGCATTCTGGCCGCTTGAGCCAGGGAACATATCGCCCGATGAGAGCGACAGCGGCTTCGAGGAGTTGGGCCAAAGGGTGACCTGCCCATTCGGCTGGGCAGAAAAAAGGTCATTCACGTTCGGAATGGAGCCGCCTACCGCCCGTCCGGCAGCAGCGCCGCTGGCGATGGGGTCCGCGGCCAGAGCAATCGCGCCAGTCTGCACGGTCACCAGCGCGGATACGACTATGGCCGCGATCGGCTGGGCGAGCCAAGACGTGCGTAGCAGTTTCATGGGGGTCTCACGCAGACGAAGAACGAGGCGGAAGCGGCGAAATGCCACGGGAATTTCCGCCTTCAGTTATCGCCTATCGCAAACGTCCCTCGCGCCGCTGAAAGACGCGCGTTTTCAGCGTCTTTCGTCGCCTCATGATCGAACTGAACGCTCAGGTCTGCGTTACCTTTGGCGCACCTTTGCTTGAGGCGGCCAACTCAGCCACATACCAATCGACTGGGCATCCCAGAATAGGTTCTGAAGCAGTAGAACTGCCACTTACCAATCAGAGAAACATGCATTTCATCGGTTGCATCCGCCTACATAAAAGAAGAACAGCAGTCGACCCAGCGCCAAAGTATAAACATTGAGTCCTCTCCTATTGCCGGGATTTGCTTTCCCATTCCCCAACGCCAATCGGACTCACCGGTAACATGATCACTTCGTGCCTCGGGCAACGGGAAGAACATACTCCAGCGATATTGAGATTTTGGGAACATGGGGTCGATACGTCCGCCGCACAGGGCGTCGTCCCCCATGGTCCGCCAGGAGAGCCCCCGGCGATGCGCCACCGCAATAGACCGAGCGGCCAGGAGGTTAGTGTTCTCCGCCAACGAGCCAAGGGCGTCATCCCAGCCCGAAAAGGGATAGATCGACGTGCTCCAAGCTCCCGCACACCAGAACATCTTCGTGATCGGCCGCCCAGCTGTTGCGGCGGCAGCGTCCGCCACGCACGCGGACTGCGTGATGGGATCGGCAACGGCCGCCGCCTCCGGCTGAGTGAAGAACGCTAGCTCCGAGTTGTTCCAGGTCGGGTCTAGCTCGGAGATCATCATGAGATCGAAGTCGAAGAAGCCATCGCTGACGCAGTTGTTGTCAACGAACAGGTCAAGCATGATGAGCAATGGAAAGGCGTATGTGTGATAGTGATAAAAAGCGCTGTCCCCATAGTCGAGCTCCGAGTTCCCCTTTGTGCCCTGCATGCGCCGTGAGATGGGCAACGTGATGCCCCCGAGCGCCATCGAACATCCAGGCTTGCGCACCAGCTCCACAATTCTCGCCGGCTGCCACATGGAGATCGTCAGGCCCGGCTTCGGCAATCCAGCCCGGTCGCTGCACAGGCACAGCGCCTTCTTCGTGGCTCCTTCCGGCACACGACTGCTCCCACCGCCCAAGGGGATGCCCGCCACCTTGATGGGGAAGATGCAGCCCCAGCAAATGTCGGTGAGCAACTTCCCCGAGAACAGTTCGGAGTTTTGGCAAGCAGGGTCGGCCACGGCAGACGACAAGGGGCTTGCAATGAGCCCGAGGGCCAAAGCGGCAGCGGCGAAAAGGCGGCGCATCAGGGCTTGCCCTTCTCTGGAGGAATTTCGGTGACGACGAACGCGCGCCCATCGGACTCGATGAGCGATGGCACGCGCTCCAACTTGAAGCGGGATTTGATGTCGGGGGTCAGCAGATAGACCGGACCATCAACACGCTGCTCCAGCTTGTCGAGACCCTCCCAACTACCGTCTCGGTCCATGGCCGTCATGACCAACGTGACGCGCCGCCTACCCTGCACCTCGGCAGCGAGCTTGGCAGCTATTCCCACTTGGCCAGGAGAGCGGGCGTCGAAGACGACCAGCCGCTGTGTGAAGGGTAGTTTATCGAGTGGGTTGATCCGGCGTCCAACTTCAACGAGGACGCGCCCCTGAGCATCGGTGATCGGCTTCGTGACCACGACCGTCGGATCGATAGAGCGCACCCGCCTTTCGGTTGCCTCCGGCAGCTCGTCGAACCGCGCCTTCTTCCAGAATTCATCGCGGGCGCGGCGCTTGTAGCCCTCAAGGTCGAAGTCTTTGGCCTTTGCCTGCAGCACCTCGATCAGATCGGGCTCTACCACCTCAACTGTGGGGCCGAGAACGCCAAGATCACCAGTTGCGCCCTCCCTTACCTTGTCGACGATGAACTCCGGAGAAGTAAGGCCGGTGGCATGGGCGAGCACATTCGCGCCGTCCATGTAGGCGACCACTGGTGCCGCTGTAACGGACAGGTCCCGGAAGACCGTAGGATCGATGATCACGTTCGGCAGCGGGTCCATGTCCCGCAGCATGGCGTGAAGCCGCCGGACGCCCTGCCCGAATGTCTCACCTGGCAGAACGCCCCTGAAGAGCACCTGCACGTCTTCGCGACCGGCGACGCTTTGGAAGAGTTCCTTCAGCGCTGCATCTCCCAGCGCCCAAGATGCGAGGACCTTCACCCGCAGGCCATCGTCGCGCGGAGGTTGCCCGGCGGCGGGCCCAGCGTCTGGCATGGACATCTGGCGTTCGGCGGCATCCTTGCCATAGAGCCACGCCGGTGGCGGCTGCGTGACTGCCTGCTGCTTGATACGCTGCGCCCTCTCCACGATGGCTCGGATCTCATCGTTGCTCGCGACTGCTGGCGTGGCCAGGACGGTCGCGCCAAGGAGCAACAGGGCGAAGCTGCGCATGGATGGTCCTGAATGTGTGGGGATGTTGAAACGGCCGCCGCGGTCAGGTGGGGCGGCGGCACCAGCAGGTCACTGCTTGCGCATGCTGGTCGGCGTGCTACCGCTCAGTCCCAGATAAACCAGAACTCCAACCGCGGCGATCACGGCTACGATGGCGGGCGGCGCCACAGCCCCAAAGGCGACTGGAAGCTCGGTGCTCTCTGTTCCCGTCCAGATCAGGTCTGCCCAAAAAAACAGGCCGGCCACGACCATGGCGGCAACGACAAAGGAGCCGACAAGTGTGAAGGCGAAGCCAAGCAAGGTAATGGTTTTTGCGAGCATCGGACTCTCGAGAGCATCGGGAAAGGGTTCCCGTCCAAGGCCCCCAAGACTACCGCTATCCGCGATCGATCCGCGCCACCGAAAGACGCTGGAAATCGTCGCCTTTCGGCAGCGCCCGCTATGGCGATGGCAGGATGACGATAACCGACAGATCGTCGGTGAGCTGGCCCCACCGGCTCTGAACCGCAGATGCCAGCGCGGCTGCAGGGCTCCGGCCCTGTGACAGCTTCAGGAGCGCCAAAGCGTTTTCCGGCCAGAGGTAGCGCCAGAGCCCATCCGAGCCGATCACAATCGGATCGGTGCTGGCACCAATCACGCAAGGAGAGGGATCGGTTATTCCGGCGCCTACCCTCTGGTTCCGCTCGCCCCCTGAAATCTCAACCGGGCCGTCCTCATCTCTCGACCACGCTTCGGAATCCCCTACCCTCACAAAGGTCAGCCGACCTCCGCCAAGGTAGCCGAGAATGGCCGTCGTGCTCCCATCGTCAGCCTTGTGCAGGGCAGCGTCAGCGGCGACGAGAATTGCCGCAAGGTCATGCCCGGTAGGAGGCGTCTCCATGGCTTTCACCGCTCTCTGGACCGTCCCCAGCAGAAGGCGCGGAGCCCGGCACCCACGAGCACCGGCGCCATCAGCCAGAAGCAGCACAAGGCCATCTGGCGCCGGTAAGCAGGCCGCGATGTCGTCAGCAAAGGCAGCGCCGGTCATCGGACGGACACACACGGTCACGGCGCATCGATCGGTTCGATGCTGCGCATCCGTTGGCGGATCGGCGGGAAAAGGAGCACTTGGGCCGTGAGTAGGGCTCGCCAGCGGTTCTCCGCGCACCGGAGCCGCCGTCGGGGTAAGACGCCGAAGAAGCGCGAGCATATGGGACCTCTTTGGACGGCGGGTCAGAAGAGGCGGTAAGCCCGTCCCACGATCTGGGCGACAGGCAGCTCACCCCAATACCGGCTATCGAAAGAGTCGATAGTCCGGCCCATCACCCAGATTGCTCCAGGCGACACCACCAGCTCACGAGCGAAGTCACCTGCCTGCCGGCCTAGGGTGCGTGCAAGGGCCAGCCCCTCGCCCACTTTGGCTCCATTAACGGTGACGGCCGCCTCGCCGACGGCGACGTGATCGCCAGGCACACCGTCAGCCACTTTGACCATCGTCGTGCCGTTCTTGAAGTAGGGCGTGAGCCCATTCGCCGCGAAGGCCACGAGTTGTCCGCGCTCAATGTTCTTGTCCCAGCGATCGATCAGCACCACCCGGGTGTCCGGCAGGCACCGGGAGATTTGCGGGTCGATTCCGATACGGTACCGGTCGGTCACATAGGCGCCGGCGGCGTAGAGCGCCACCAGCAACGCTCCTGCCTTCAAGGCGAAGCGGCCCCACGGCTCCCGCCGGCGTGCGGCGGCGCCTGTCACTTCCTCTTCTCCTGGCCGCCTGCTTGCGGTGCTGGTGGCGAGTCCGACTTGGCGGCAGCTGGCATCATCATCGCCCCGTCCGGGGCCGCGAGCACCGACTGGCCGTCCAGCACGATGTAGCCATCTTCCTGAAGGCGGCGAATGTCACCGCGGACCCGCCCCATCGCCATTTCTATAGCTTCGGCCGGCTGCCCCTTCAGGGCCGTCGCCATTTTCGTGAAGTCGACAACGATGACAGGGGGACGGGCTGCGACCTCCGCTTCTAGAAGCGCCACTCGATGCCCCATCCCGAGGTAGGCGACACCGACGCTCACCACCACGGTAAGCACGAAGCGGAGCACACCGTCGAGAATGTCCGGCTTGCGGTAGGCGCTCTGGCGCTCCACTGGAGACGGAGAAGACACTCCCTCAGTTCCGGTGCTGGAGGCGGCCTGTGCGTCAGGCGGCGGAACGGCGGTTTCCACCATTTCTCTCCTCGATAAGCATGTAAACTGCATCCCGAACCGGTACGCCCTGCGCACTCAGACGCTTAATGGCGTTTACTTCCTCGGCCTTTGTCGAGTAGATCAGCTGGCGGAACGGATCGACGATGAGCCGCCCTATGCCGCAGCCGTACGACGTGATGGCAAAGATCTCCGAGTACTCGCCCGGGACTGTGTGGACGGTTTTCAGCAGTTCATAGCCACCCTCGGTGAGCGGCAACCGGCTCTCTTTCTTCAGCGCGTCAATCGCCTCTGGCTTCTGACCCAGTAGGTACATATTCGCGCTGTTCTCAACGATGGCCCGGCCGGTCGGCGCTGCGTAGAGGTCACCGACACCTTGCGTGATGGTTACGGCCGCGCCACCGTATTTCCGGAAACGGCGGTAGCCATGCTCAATGAACTTGGCAACGTCACCCTGCATGAGCAGGTCCCATGCCTCGTCGATAATCACGAGCTTCGGACGATCGCGTTCGCCGAGGTACATTTCCTGCTGAATTTGGTAAATCAGCTGCAGAAGGACGACCTGCTGGAGGTGCTTGCGCCCCTTCAACTCTTCGAGTTCCAGCACGGTAAACCGATTGTTGAACGCAACGTTGTTCTTGCCGTTGAAGTATTTCCCGTACTGACCGCTTCTGGAAAAACTGTAGAGCTGATGCCCGAGATCACTGATGCGATTGTCTTCGCGTGCCTCCCCTTCTCGCAGAAACCACTCGATCATGTCGTCCACGACCATCTGGTTCCCTTTGGCCTCCCATGTTTCGTGCAGCGCCCGTTTCATTTCCTGGGTCTGCAGATCACTGAGGCCTTCGGTCGGAGCAGCCATAGCGGCGAGAAGACCAACGAGAACATCCTCCTGATCCTCGAAGTCTTCACCATCTTCGATCGCTTGAATCAACTCGAAAGGATTCAAGCAGATCGGGGTGCCTTTGCCAAAGTGTATGAAGTCACCATCAAGCAGTTCACACAATTTTTCATAGGATCGGCCAACGTCAATCACCCATACGCGCCCGCCCATCGAGAGCGTTGACGAAATTAGCTCGTTGGTCAGAAACGACTTACCGGAGCCACTCTGCGCCGCAATAGTCGTGTTGTAGTTTGATGTGCTGTCGTACAAGGACAGTGACATCAGCTGGCCGTTGCGGCTGATGAGATTGAGGACCGGCGTGCCCGTGCCTCGCCAATCACCGAACACTGGCAAAAGCGGCACCGCCTGACGCGTGGCCATGGTTTTGTAGCGGAATAGCTCTTTGATTGCCTTCTTCTCCGCACCAAACGGCAGAGCGTTCAGAAAGATCGGGAGGCAGAAGAACTTGTCGGGCAGCAGGTTGTAGCCCATCTCGCCCCAATAGGCCTGAGCGGTCGATACAGCGCCCGTGGCGGCGTCGTCATCGTCAGCAAACAGGGTCATGGAGAGGCTGAGACGGCAGGTTCGGTCACCGTCGTCCAGCGCCTCGAACAGGACATCGAAGTCGTCCTTCCTGTGCGCCAGCTTCGGCACGAAGATGCGCATACGGCCGATGGCCTGGTTGGTCGCCCATTGACGCTTCGTTGAAAGACCCGCCTTAGCTTTCTGCGGGTCCGGATAATGGAGGCTGGCGCTGATCATAAAGGGAACGCGAATGCCACGAATCCCTTCCCACATATCTCCGATGAAGTTTGCCGCCTGCCCGAAATAGATGCGCTGCGGAAAGCGCTTAATCGACAGCGTGCGAACGCGGGTTTCGCCGAGCGACAAGCCCTTTGCGTTCACCTTCAGGTCGGTCTGGTAGTCGAACACCTGATCGCGCAGCAGCTTGTCGGTTTCGATTTCGCTGGTTCCATCCAGGCGCCAGGAGGCATCCTTGCCCTGGTTGATGAGCGGCACCATCACGTCGAGCCATGCCTGCGACGTAAGGGGAGTTGGCGAGAGGCCCACCGTCTCGAGGCTCTTCTGCACCGTCACCTTCTGCTCGCTGGCCCGGTCCAGCTCAGCCTGGGTGGGTTCATTGCCGGACAGCGGAAGTTTGACCGTGACGAGAAGCTGGATGTCACGGACGCGTAGCCCGCTGCGCTTCTCCACAGGGTCATTGACGCCGGCCGTCAGGAACTTTGCGCGTTGCTCAACCGTCTCCAGCAGCAGCGGGTCTTCTTGTCCGGCCCGGAGTTGGCGCATGTGGAACAGGGGCGGCTGAATGTTCTGCGAACCGAGCAGAATGAACTGGAGGATGGTGTCGGTCGGCCACGCATCCTTTAGCATCACGTTGAGGCGTTCGGCCGCCTTAGGATCGCCAGCGGTGAGCGGCCGGCACATGAACCCGAAGCCGATGGTTTGGTCCGCGCAGTAGAAGATCTCGCTTTCAGGCTCGTAGGCGAGCGGCATCAACAGCTCGCCGCATCGATCGGACTTGTAGCGTTGGTTCAGGGGCATCAGATGCGGCCCTCCAGCCAGCTGTCGAGGTCCTGGGGAAGCCCACCCTTGGTGCGGCCGTCCGGCGCGATCATGAAGGGAACCCCCTTCACACCGACAAGCTGCGCCGTCACCAGTCGCTTCTGGATGGGCAGCAGGTTGCAGTTTTCGTTCTGCGGCAGGCTGTCGCGGATTGGCCCGGCCATGAGCGCTGCAAGCGCCGCGGCCGGATCGGTCGCGCAGGACACCATCCGCGTCAGCCGCTCGCTTTCCTGGCCGAGGACGGGAACGACGATGACCTGGAATGTGTACTTGCCTGCCAGCGCGGGCATTTGCTGCAAGATGCCGTGGCAGTAGGGGCACTTGGGGTCGACAAAGATCGTCACTTCCTTCGAGCCGGTACCGTAGCGGAATGCGCCCAACTCGGCCGGCGTCACACCCAGTTTGGAGAGCTGGACGCGGCTCGCGTTGTCGCGGAGGTCGGCCAGGTTGTTCACCCGCTTTCCAGTCCAAGTGTCGTAAAGGTCGCCGCGCAGCACATAGCGGCCATTGTCGGAGATAAAGGCCATCCCGGGAAAGCCTTCGCCTTCAACGGCAGTAAAGCCTCCGGAGGGGAGCTTTTCCATTGCCGTGATCCCGGCCGTCAAGGCGTTGCGGTTGATCTGCGCCTCGGTCTCGGCCGAGGCCGGGCCCAAGCTGCAGGACAGGGCCAGAAGAGCGACCAAAAGTCCGAGTGCGACGCGCACGGTAATCCTCCAAGTGCAGAGAAATTCTGGCTCGGAGGCTACTCATTTCGGCGGTTTCTTCGCGCCGTCGAAAGACGCCTGAAATCAGCGTCTTTCTCAGGCGTGACCAGACTTGACAACATGCGCAGATGATTGCGCGAGAGGCCACAAGGTCCGGCGCCATAAGCCGGACCTTTGCCTTACATCCTTACCGCTTGGGGGCGGCGCTATGGTGTTGCCGGGGGAACCTCCGCCGGTTCGGCCTCGGTCCCAGCCGTCACCTCAGGTGACTCCGCACCGGAGTCATCAACTCCCCGCAGCGTTACAACCGGGGTATCGCTGCGGGACAGCTTCGATACCGAGATCCGGTTCGAGTTGAAGGCAACCGGTTCGCCATCGAGCGTCCAGCGGTAGCCTACAACACGCCCATCGTCGTCGCGGCAATCGGCGTAGTAAATCCAGCCACTCGTCCACTCCCGCAGGGTGGCGGTGCAGCGAGGGGGCGTATTGGCCGCCACGGTGACGGTCTGCGAAGCCCCAAAGCTCCATCCCATCAGCGTCTTCGCTCGCGCCTCCACCGTGTGTGTGCCCTCGCCCAGGGTCATCTTCGAATAGGACCCTGTGGTCCCGGTCGGCGCTCCGTTCAGATAGTATGCGAGTGATGTGATGCGGTCGCTTGGATGGCCCCCCGTGATCGAAGGCTTGACCGTTAGATCCAGAGGGGCTCGGTAGTACGGGTTGGACGGGGACACGGCGAGCGTCATGTTGTAGTTCGGTGCGGCAAGCATGTTCACCGTCGTGTTCACCGTCGACGAATGGCCGCGAGCGTCGGAAACGGACGCGGAGAACGGATAGGCCCCTGGCGTCTCGGTTCGGACAACGCGCATCGTCTGGTTGGCGTCCTCGAGCAATGTGGCGGCCGGTGGCAGGGACCAGTTGTAGGTCGGGTTGTCGAGCTGCATGGGCCGCCCGATCTGGCGCAGGCGCACCGTCACATCCGCCGGCGCATACTGCGAGCTTCTGGTCGGCTCCAGGCTGAACTCCGGCCAGACGTATTCCCAAACCCGCACGCGCTTGTCTTCGCTGCCCAAGGTACCGTCGAACCCCACAATCTCAGCGTGGTAGGTGAGGGTCACCGTGTCGGCCGCCAAATTCTCCGATGTAGGCCCCCAGGTCAGCATCGGACCATCGACACGCGTCCCGTCGGGGAGCGTCCACCACCCACGCAGTTCCACATCCATGTTCCGGTAGGGCAGGCCCATCACGCCGCGGAACGTGCCGGTCTGCGGGTACTCGACACGGGCTGGTCCGACGATGCGGATCATCGGCGGGCGAACCGGCACGAAGTTGACGCGCCGCCGCAGTTCACGCCACGCAAACGGGTCGTCGGGAGGTGCATCCAGCATGCGGGCGCGGGCGACCAGAACCATGCGCTCCGGTGCCTCGCGGGTCACATTGAATTCGAGCTTGCCCGGGGTGAAGGATTTCCCGGCATCCAGCGACCACTCGACTGAGACTTGTTCGTCAGTCACCGGCTCGCCCTTGTGCGTGAGCAGCAGCTTGTAATGACCGTTGCCGCCGAGGAAAACGTGCTCTGGGCCATCCAACTTACCCTGCGGCACGTCATAAGCGATGACATGGATCGGGTCTGTCGTGTGTTCCGCGCCGGAGAACTTGTTCTGGAGGACCGCACGCACATCGTACTCACCTTTCGGGAAGGTGTACGACAGGCGCATCTTGTTGTTCCGCATCGGGGGGACCACGCTCCACGTCGCTCCGCCGTCGGCACTCACCTGCCACGTCACGGCGCCCAGCGCAGTTGCGTCCAGGCGGTGATCGAGGGCGAGACTAAAGATGGAGGTGAGCGGCGCTTCACCGGTGATCCGACGCGCCGTTAGGCCGGCGCCGATCGCACCGCCCTTGACGACGGTGAGATTCAGCGGCCGGATCGCAAATTCGGTGCGCGAGTATTCCGGAACCGGCGACTTGACGCGCGCCTCCGCGGTAAGGCGGACGTAGCCGGTGTCGAAGGTGCCTTCCGGCAGCGTGAACGAAACGTCGCCGTTGTCGGCCGAGACGAATTCGGTCAGCGGCTCGGTCGTCCGATAATCGATGTACTTGACGAGGCGGACCTCCCACTCTCCCATCGTGGCGGCATTGTAGCCGGCCTCCTGTTTGTAAACGTCCCGAATGCCGACCGCGACCGGCAGGTCTTGAGTGTCCAACATGAACGTTGTCGGCACTGTAACGACGGGCTTGATGTTGGCATTCGGAACAGCGAGCAGTTCGAACGTGCGCTCGGACTTGTTATTGGGCATTTGGGAGTAGCGGGCCCTCACGGTCCAGGGCGTGCGGCTCCATAGCTCCGCCTCTACCGCGTTCAGGCGCCGCTGTATCTCCCTCGTCTCTCCCCAGGGGGAGGCGTCGAACTCACCATCCTCGATCACCTCGCCTCCGCGTTCGACCGAGATACGGTAGACTGCGTTAGCGCCTTTGATCACAGAGTTGCCCGCATAGCCCCCGTCACGGGAGACCGCGTAGAGACCGTCTTTCAGAACGGTCAGCATGTCCTCGGTGATTGCCGGCACCGGGGGCTCAATCACGTTGTACGTAAACGCTCCTTCTCCAGCCGGGATCTTAGAGCCGAGCGGGGTGACGACGTCGACCTTCCATCGCACTTCCTGAGTGCCGGCCTGCTCGAGCGAACCTTTCAGATAGGGGCGCACCCAATACTGATCCTGGGACAGCGTGTTGGGCAACGCCGTCCATGTGAGTGCGCAGCGCACCACCGCATCGGAGGAACGATACTCCGCCTCCTCATAGCTCCAATATGTGTCGCAGGCCGGGCCATCGGACTGCTTCATCATCACTTCCAGGGGCTGGACCAGCCGGTAGGCGCGATCTGACGAACGCTGCGGCTCGTAGGCGAGAAGGTTGCCGATGGGCGTGACTGTGAGTGTCGCCGTACCGGACGCTACGCGCACCTGCACATCGTTGGGATCGACCAAGCTGATCTTGTAGCCGACGTCGTACGCTCCGTGGACCCACATGCGTCCCTCCGCCATGGGTGTCATTGCGGTTACGGGCTTGAGGTCGGTCGGCAGTGGATCCCACTCAACGAGGCACTTCGGAGCGGTGAGCACGTCACTGGATCGTGCGGTCGAACGGCTTGACGTCAGTTCGCATCGGTTTCCAATGATCGCCTCGACCTTGAGCTTCGCCATGTCAAATGCTTGGCGCACGGACCAAGACTCAGCCTTCATGGCAACGTGCGGCACCCAGGTGTTCACCCGGAGATCAACACCAGGGCTGTTCGGAGCGACGCTGGTAATCCAGAGCCGCGCCTGCCCCTCCCGCCCGTCCTCCGCAGCCATCATAGGCAGCGAGAGCTTTCCCGACGCGGTGGTGAAATCGTAAGAGCCGATCGGAACACCCACATCGCCGGGATTGACCCTCACGCCGGCTATCACTACCGAGACATTTGAATCCTTGTGCATTGAAACACGCATCTCGTGCGTGCCGCCAAGCGTGACCCCATTTGGGAGTTTCCAGGCGTCGGTGGTCAGCGGATTCAGGCGAGCGCCGTTACGAAAGCTGTGCTGAACCCCCGGGATCCAGATTTCATTGGCGGTGGCGGTCACGACAGGAACAGTGGGTGGCGCATATGTGATCGTCCACTCCCGGGTGGCCGACGCCCCATTCCCATCTTTGGTCGTCGCAGATAGCTTGTAATCACCCACCCAGGATGACGGGAGAGGATTATCGGTGATGATCTTGTAGCCCTCAGCGCGGTTCGCGAGGGTCAAGATCACAGGGTCGCCGGTTACATTGGTCCCCGGTCCGGTCACTCTGAACGACGTCGCATCGCCTGCACGATGATCGATGTGAGGAGCTGTGCCGCCATAGCTCTCCGCTATTGCAACCCCACTCGTAGTCGGCAGAGCCACTCCAAGCGCCCATACTGCGGCAAGGACGGCGCTTCTTAGTCGCTTACCGCTTCCAAAGTTAGGACCACCGTTATTAAGGCCCTGCGCTATGCACCGTCGCCAGCGCCGGGTCCAGTTCCCCTTAGTAGCGGAAGTCAACGGTTGCACAGTTTTGAATCTCCTCAGCATTCGGTCTACGAGCCCAACAGCAATAGCGACCGGCCAAACCCCGGCGCAGGGTGTTGCTGCCACCCGGATGAAGGCGCCGCAAATGCTGGCGCAGCGCCACCAGAGGAGCGTGCGCCAGTTCTCCGCTCGGCAGCAGTCATTGGCAGCTGCCATCGCACTGGACATGCCCATCGTTGAATCCACAGCAGATTTTATCTCCGTCGGAGCAGGAGGTTATCCATCCGCCGCGGTACATCTCGCACGTAGTCGGCGTGGCAATCCAATCACTGCACGAAGCCGCGTAAGTGGGTTGGCACCAATATCGTGAGCAGCTCTGACCCATGTTTCCAACACAGCAATTCTGAGTGTTGCAGCTCTGGGAGTCGTTTGGCCGGCCGCCCCAGCCGCAGTTGCTGCCATCGACCGACGCGCCATCGGAGCGACGGCACCAGACGGACCGCGATTGGCTGCCGCCGCCGCATGAGGCAGAGCACCCGCCCCAGCCCTCTGCTACCCAGGAGTACGAACAGCCTGAGTAGCTGGTACACCCCTGAGTATCGCTCGGCCGCCCACCCCCGCAGTTGCCACCATCGACCGAGGCACCGTCAGAGCGTTCGCACCAGACCGAGCGGCTTTGGCTGGAACCGCCGCAAGCATTTGCACACGCTCCCCAATCGTTGCTACGCCAGGAATAGGTGCAATTGGCGTAACTGGTGCATGCTTCCACCGTCTCCGGCTTCCCGGCCCCGCAGAAGCTGTCGGCAACAGTCACTCCATCAGAGCGCTCACACCATACCGACCGCGACCGGCTGGACGCGCCACAGGCGTTTTCACAGGCCCCCCATGCGGCAGTCTTCCACGCCACCGGCAAGAAGCCTGTAGCTGTGCCTGCGAGCGCAACACTGGGCTGGTTGTGGTTCGCGAGAAGGAG
>NZ_LGQY01000115.1:0-50641 GCF_003116065.1 Azospirillum sp. TSO5
GTGGCCACCCCCAGCAGCTCGATCCGTCGGAGACACTATAAGCCAAACTCAACATACAAGGGATGGGGAGGGGGCAACCGCAGCAGCACGTCGCGCACAGACTCAGCCTCACTCCGCCCGATGCGGCGCCACGATGCCGAAGCGGTGCATCTGCCGATGGATGGTCGAGCGGTCGACCCCCATCGCCCTTGCGGTCGCCGACACGTTCCAATGGTGCCGCCGCAGCGTCTCGCGCAGCCGGGCGGCGGGGTCCTCCTCCGTCACCACCGTCTGCGTTACCTCCGCCGGCCACGCCTGGAACAGGCCGCTGTGCTGCACCGGCTCCGGAATGTCGTCGAGGTCGATCAGCCCGCCGTCACTGACCGCGCAGGCATAGTCGAGCGCATTCACCAGTTCCCGCACATTGCCCGGCCAGCCGTGGCCCCGCAGAGCCGCCAGCGCCGCCGGGGTCAGCCGGTAGCCGATGCCGTCGCGCTCCGTCCGCTCGGCCAGCAGCCGCTCGATCAGCCACTCCAGGTCACCGCGCTGGCGCAGGGGCGGCACGGTGAACACCGCGCCGTTGAGACGAAAGTACAAGTCGTCGCGGAATTTGCCGGCCTTGACCAGTTCCACCAGATCGCGGTGGGTGGCGCCGATGACGCGGACATCCACCGAAACCGCCTTGGTCCGGCCGATCGGCGTCACCTCCCGCTCGGCCAGCACGCGCAACAGGCGGGTCTGCGACGACAGCGGCATGTCGCCGATCTCGTCCAGGAACAGGGTGCCGCCATCGGCCTCCAGGATCAGCCCCTTCTTGCCGCGCGCCGTCGCCCCGGTGAAGGAGCCCGGCTCGTAGCCGAACAACTCGCTCTCAATCAGATTTTCCGGCAGTGCGGCGCAGTTGATGGCGACGAAGGGCTTGTTGCGGCGGATGCTGGCCTTGTGCAGGGCCTTGGCCAGATGCTCCTTGCCGGTGCCGGTCTCGCCATGGATCAGCAGGCTCATGCGGGTGTTGACCAGCTTGGCCGCGCGCGTCAGCACCGCCTTCAGCGCCGGATCGCCGCCGGACACCACCCGCAGCGGCTCCGGCAGCGTGTCGCCGCCATGGTCCGGCGCATGGCTGCGCGGCAATGACACGGCAGGCGGCGGCATCGCCTGGGCGAACAGCGGCAGGCCGGTGCGGCGCAGGCGCAGCGTTCGCTGTTCGGTCGGCAGCGAACGGACGAAATGGACCAGATCGTCCACCTCGCAATCGAACAGCTCGGCGAAGGAGCGGCCGAGCGGCGACACCCCATCCTCCACCAGCAGGTCGCGGGCCTTGTGGTTGAAGCCAACCACCCGCCCGCCGCCGTCCAGCGCCAGGACGAAGTCGGGATCGACCTCCGCGAATTCCTGCGACGCCGACAGCTTCACCACCCAGTCGCGGCGGAAGTTGTTGTAGAGATTGGCTGTTTCGATCTTGTGGACATAGGCGCGCACCATCTGCAGCGCCAGATATTGGCTGATCTTCGGCTCCGGCGAATGCAGGGCGGAGATGTCCAACACGGCGGCCAGTTCGCCGCCGCTGTCGAAGACGGGTGCCGCGGTGCAGGTCAGCGGGATGTGGGTGGAGTCGAAATGGTCGGTCTGGTGGACGGTCAGCGCCTGGGCGGTGGCGATGCAGGTGCCGACCGCACAGGTGCCGGCATGGCCCTCGTTCCAGTCCGCCCCCAGATACAGCCCGGCCCGGCGCAGATGGTTGTCGAAGGTCGGGTCGCCGATGAAGTCCACCGTGACGCCGTTGCTGTCGGTCAGCAGCAGGACATAGCCCATGCCGGCCACCTGCCGGTACAGCGCCTCCAGCCCGAAGCGGGCCATGCGGAGGAACTCGTCCATGGCGTCGCGATGCTCGCGCAGCCGTTCCTGCGGCAGGATGTGCGGCTCGCGCCCGACGGTGGGGTCCAGCTTGTGGTCGGCGACGCAGCGGCGCCAGGAGCTTTCGATGATCGGGTCGCGGGCGGACCGCAAGCCGGCGGAGACACGGCCAGTGGAGACACGGACGAGTTCATCGATGTGGGCCGCGCGCGCGCTGTCCATGGTCGTGCCTCCCGCAGTCATCGTCCGCTTGTCCCGCGAACATATTTATATGGAACAGTACCAACCGGCCGGCCCGATAGGCAACATGTGCAAAAGCATCAGACCGCGCTGCCGTCTGACCCCAGCCACGGCTGCCGGCATACCGGCGTATGACCCCGGCTTTTCGTTATTGTTCTGCGACATGACGTTAAGGACATTTGCACAACCTGGGCCTCATGCTCCATAAACGGGCAAGGATCGCCGGGAGCTTTCGAGTTGCGGATTCTGATCGTCGACGATTCACCGCGCCACCTGACCATGATGGTGTATGAGCTGAACAAGCTCGGCTACGCCACCAGCGTGGTCCACAGCGGGGCCGCCGCCATCGAAGCGGTGGCGAATGAGCGGTTCGACGTGGTGATGGCCGACATCCGTCTGGCCGACATGACCGGCATCGAGCTGTGCTGGCACCTGCGCACCGCCCAGGGGCTTCGCCACCTGTACTTGATCCTAATGATCCCCGGCAGCATGACCGACCAGTTCCACGAACTGGTGGAGGCCGGCGCCGACGAATTCCTGCGCAAGCCCCTGGACTGGAAGTGGACGGCGGCGCGCCTGCTGGCGGCCTCGCGCGTCGTGGCGATGCAGCGCGACCTGGAACGGCTGGCGACCACCGACGCCCTGACCGGCGCCATGAACCGCCGCCGCTTCCTGGAAAGGGGGGCTGAAGAGTTTACCCGCTCGCGACGATACGAGCGTCCGCTGTCGGTGGTGATGCTGGACATCGACCACTTCAAGCGGGTCAACGACACCCACGGCCACGCCACCGGCGACGAGGCGATCCGCAGCACGGTGCGCGCCTGCAAGGACACTATGCGCGCTTGCGACATCATCGGCCGCCTGGGTGGCGAGGAGTTCGCCGTGGTGATGCCGGAAACCCCGCCGGTAAACGCCTTCGCCGCCGCCCAGCGCCTGCGCCAGGCGATCGCCGCCCAACCGGTGAAGCTGGAGGACGGCGGTGAACTGTACCTGACCGTCAGCCTTGGCCTGAGCTGGCTGACCGGCCCCGACACCGGCATCGAACCGCTGCTGGCCCGCGCCGACGCCGCCCTCTACCGCGCCAAGAACGCCGGCCGCAATCGCGTGGAGGTCGAACCGCAGATCGCGCTGCCGAAGTCGATACAGGGGTAGGGGAGGGCAACGCCGGGGGCCTCGCAATCGTCGAACCGCGATCGACGCTGCATCATGTGGACGATGCGCAAAGAAAAACCCCCTGACTTCCTTCCGGAAATCAGGGGGTTTTCTTTGATGGTAGCAGCGGAGGGATTTGAACCCCCGACCAAGGGATTATGATTCCCCTGCTCTACCACTGAGCTACGCTGCCATCGTGAGCGCCGTTGTTGGCGTTTCCGCCGCCGTTGGCTACCATCGTGTCCCGTCGTTGCCGCCGGGAGCCGCTATATAGGATAGGGCGACTTGGCCTGTCAACGCGGAATTTTCAGGGGGTGCGATTTTTTTCGGCCGGTCGGCAAAAACCCGCATAACCCCCTGATTCAGGCTGCCGTTTCACCAACCTCCACACCCTCGGCCACACCTCCCGCCGTGCCGGAAATCCAGCCGCCGCCCAGCACGCGGTCGCGCTGATAGACGACGCAGGCCTGACCGGGAGCGATGCCGTGCTGGGCCTCCAGCAACTCGACCCGCGCGGTGCCGTCGGGGCCGGCGCGCCATAGAGCAGGGGCGGCGGGCTGGGCGGAGCGGAGCTTCACCGACACCTCGATGCCGGCACCCTCGACCAGATCAGGACCCAGCCAGTTCACGTCGCGCACCATCACCAGCGAGCGGGCGAGGTCGCGGCGCGGGCCGACGACGACGCGGCGGCGGGCGGGCTCCAGGCGGACGACGTAGAGCGCCTCCTCCTCCTGGCCGCGGATGCCGCCGATGCCCAGCCCCTTGCGCTGGCCGACCGTGTAGTGGACGACGCCCTTGTGGCGGCCCAGCACCCGGCCGTCGACATGGACGATGTCGCCGGGCTCGACCGAGCCGGGGCGCAGCTTCGCCACCACCTCGGCGTAATTGCCGTTGGGGACGAAGCAGATGTCCTGGCTGTCGGGCTTGGCCGCTACCTCCAGCCCGTGGCGCTCGGCCAATGCGCGGGTCTCCGGCTTGGTCAGGCCACCGAGCGGGAAACGCAGGAACTCCAGCTGCTCGCGCGTGGTGGCGAACAGGAAATAGCTCTGGTCCTTGGCGGGATCGACGGCGCGGTGCAGTTCGGCACCCTGCGGGCCGGCGATGCGGCGGACGTAGTGGCCGGTGGCGAGCGCGTCGGCGCCCAGGTCGCGGGCGGTGTTCAGCAGGTCGCGGAACTTGACGCGCTGGTTGCAGCGCACGCAGGGGATCGGCGTCTCGCCGCGCAGATAGCTGTCGGCGAAATCGTCCATCACGTCCTGGCTGAAGCGGCCCTCGTAATCCAGGACGTAATGCGGGATGCCGATGCGGTCGGCGACCTGACGGGCGTCGTAGATGTCCTGGCCGGCGCAGCAGGCGCCCGGCTTCTGCAGGGCGAGGCCGTGGTCGTAAAGCTGCAGCGTGATGCCGACGACGTCATAGCCCTCCTCCCGCAGCACGGCGGCGGTGACGGAGGAATCCACCCCGCCGGACATCGCGACGACGACGCGGGTATCCTGGGGGCGCTTGGAAAGACCGAGGGAGTTCATGGCGCCCTATATGGGGCGGGCAGGCGCCCGGAAAAGGTAGGAAAGCAGGGCGGGTACGGGGGAACGGCAGGGAAAGAAGGCCGCCGGGCGCCGCATCGCGCGACGCGGGGCCCGGCGGCCGGAACAGGGTTCCCCTGGACCGTCACTTCATCGCGTTGTTGCTGCCGCCCGGCAGGCGGACGATCAGGCCGTCCAGCTCTTCGGTCATGATGATCTGGCAGCCCAGGCGCGAGGTCTTGGTCAGGCCGAAGGCGAGGTCCAGCATGTCCTCCTCGTCCTCCTGCGCGTCCGGCAGGACGTCGAACCATTCCGGCTCGATCACGACATGGCAGGTGGAGCAGGCCAGCGAGCCCTCGCAGGCGCCTTCCAGGTCCAGGCTGTTCTTGTGCGCGATCTCCAGCACGGACAGGCCGAGCGGGGCGTCCACCTCGCGGCGGGTGCCATCGGGCTCGATGAAGGTCATCTTGGGCATGGGGTCCTCGTTCCTTTAAGGTTGCCTAGCGATTTAGGGGGCGGTTTAGAGGGTGATTGTAAGGGAAAAGCGGATCAGGGCCGCGGCGGTGTCAGGGCGGCGCGGCGGTCGCGGACCTCGGCGGCCAGCGCCTCCAGCCGTTCCAGCCGGGCCAGGATGCGGGCGGCGCCGTCGGAGGCCGGCGGGCTGTCGGGGCTGGCGGCCGTCTGCGCCTTGCGGAAGGCAGGGGTGAGATACTTGATGCAGGCCTCGACCCGCTGGCTGAGGTCCAGCCCTATGCGGTCAAGTTCCAGCGCATCGTCGGCACGGGACAGCCGGGTGGCGAGGTCGGCGATCTCTTCGTCCCCATTGCCGTCTTCGTCGCCGACGGCCGGCGTGCCGCCCATCAGGGCCAGCAGCGCATGGGCGCGGCGGATGGGATCGCGCAGCACCTCATAGGCGTCGCGCAGGGCATTGATCTGGGCCTTGGCGTTGGCCTGCTGGCGCGGTCCGCGGGTGGCGAAGCGATCCGGGTCCATGGCGCGGGTAAAGCCGGCATGCTGCTTCGACAACTGCTCCAGATCAATGTCGAAGCGGCGTTCCAGCCCCAACCGGGTGAAGGGGTCGAGCGGCCGCGGCGGCTGGGCCGCGCCGCAGGCGTGGCAGAACAGGGCGCGCGGCGCCACCGAGCGGCCGCAGGTGCCGCAGGGCTCCAGATCGCCGGCGATGGCGCCGGAAATTCCGCCGCTGCTGTTGCCGGGCGGGCCTGATTTGGAACGGGTCATGCGCACAGTCCGTCAAAACGCCGAAAGGATCGGCCGATAGGATCGATACCCCGACATCAGGCCGCCACTGCAAGCCGGCGGGCCTTCCGCGGGGTCATACCCATAAGCCGCAGCCGGCGCAATGCGCGAATGCGGACTTTCCGGGCGGGGGACAGATGGTCGCGCAGGCATGGCGGGCGGCAGGCGGGCGACAGCGGAACTCAGCCATCCGCGGACGCGCTTCGCCGCGCCATTGCGGTCCAGGCCGTCAGAAAACGATCGACCGCCTCGTCGTCGCTGGTCCAGCCCAGGCTGACACGGATGGCGCTGGCGGCGGACCGGTCGTCCTCGCCCATCGCCGCCAACACATGGGACGGCTTCACCTTGCCGCTGGAACAGGCCGATCCGGCGCTCACCGCCACCCCGGCGAGGTCCAACGTCATCACCTGGGTCTCGCCGGGCAGACCGGGCAGCATCAGGCAACTGGTGTTGGCGACCCGCGCCGCACCGCCCCCCATCACCCGGGCGTGCGGTACGGCGGCCAGCGCCTCGCGTTCCAGCCGGTCGCGCAGGGCCGCGAGGTCGGCGGCCTCCGCCAACCCCTCCCGCGCCAGCCTTGCGGCGGCGCCGAAGCCGACGATGCCCAGCAGGTTCTCGGTGCCGGCCCGCTTGCGCCGTTCCTGCCCGCCGCCGCGGATCAGCGCGTCGGGCTCCAGCCCTTCAGCCAGGATCAGGGCACCGACGCCGGTCGGACCGCCCAGCTTGTGGGCCGACAGCGTCATCAGGTCGACGCCGAGGTCGGGCAGGGACAGCGGCAGCCGCCCGGCGGCCTGCACCGCGTCGCAATGGACCAGCGCCCCATGAGCATGCGCGATCCCGGCGGCCTCGGCCACCGGCTGGATCACCCCGGTCTCGTTGTTGACCAGCATCAGCGAGACCAGAGCCGGACCGTCCGCACCGACCAAGCGGCGTTCCAGGCCCTCAAGGTCGGCGACGCCGTCGCGGGTCACGCCGAAGCGCTCCGCATCGGGGCAGGCTGCCAGCACCGACTCATGTTCGATGGCGGAGGTCAGCGGCCGGCGGCCGGGGAAGCCGCGCAGCGCGAAGTTGTTCGCCTCCGTCCCGCTGCCGGTGAACAGCACCTGCGCCGGCTTCACGCCGGCCAGGGCGGCCACGGCGGCGCGCGCCTCCTCCACCGCCCGGCGGGCGCTGCGGCCGAAGGCGTGAACGGAGGACGGGTTGCCGACCAGGTCCATCGCCTGACCCATCGCCGCCTTGACCTCCGGTTTCAGCGGAGCGGTGGCGTTGTGGTCGAGATAGACACCGGTCCGACGGAAGGGGGCGACGAACGGGGCGGTCACTTTTCAGGCACGCTCAACTGCGAAGGCCAATCTCATCCGGCGGCGTCACTCTGCGGCGGCGACGGCCGTGCTGTCGGCGGCCGGGGCCGGGCGCAGCAGGTTCAGGCCGCTGGTGCCGATGATCCGCCGCTCCACCACGTCGGCGATGGTGACCGAGCTGAGATACATATGGATCTGGTTGCCCAGTTCCTCCCACAGATCGTGGGTCAGGCAGCGCGAGCGGTTGGTTCGGCAGCCCTGCGGCGTGCCGTTGGCGCAGCGGGTGGTGCGGATCGGTTCGTCCACCGCCAGGATGATGTCGGAGACGCGGGTGGCGTCGGCCGGATGGGCCAGCAGATAGCCGCCGCCGGGGCCGCGCACGCTCTTGACCAGACCGCCCTTGCGCAGCTTGGCGAACAGCTGCTCCAGATAGGACAGCGAGATTTCCTGCCGCTCCGCGATGTCCGCCAGCGCGACCGGGCTGCCCTGGCTGGTGGCGGCCAGATCGACCATCGCCATCACGGCATAGCGGCCCTTGGTGCTGAGTCTCATCGCGATTCTCCTTGCGCTTCGTGCATCCCGCCATTGTGGGACGCCACCGTCTCTAGCGGTGTGGGTGTTGATCGGGGGAGGGCGGCAGACGGGCGGTCCGCTTCCAGCTCTCCGACACGGGCCTGCAGCGCCGTCACCTGATCGAGCAGGCCGGTCAGCGCGCGGGCGACCGGATCGGGAATCTCGCCGCAGGGGGTGCCGTAGGGCATGAATTTCCGGGTTTCCGCGCGGTCGCGCGGAATGACCGGCTTGGCCGGGATGCCGACCACCGCGGTGTCGGCGGGCACGTCGGCCACCACCACTGCGTTGGCGCCGATGCGCGCCCCGCGGCCGATGGTGATGGCGCCCAGGATCTTGGCGCCGGCGCCGACGATGACGCCGTCGCCCAGCGTCGGGTGGCGCTTGCCGGTATCGAGCGAGGTGCCGCCCAGCGTCACCCCATGATAGAGCATGACGTCGTCGCCGATTTCCGCCGTCTCGCCGATCACCACGCCCATGCCATGGTCGATGAAGAAGCGGCGACCGATGGTGGCGCCGGGATGGATTTCGATGCCGGTCAGCGAGCGGGCGATCTGGGAGATCAGCCGGGCGGTCGTGTGCCAGCCGGCGTCACGGGCGCGCCGGGCGATGCGGTGGAGCACGATGGCATGCAAGCCGGGGTAGCAGAGCGCCACCTCCAGCCGGGAGCGGGCGGCGGGGTCCCGCGCCATGATCCCATCGATCTCTTCGCGAAGATGCTTGAACACGCCATCACCCGCCGTGGTATAGTCCGCCGCTCTCATCGGCCGCCCGCGCCCGGCTTCGGCCTGTCGGACCCTCGCGGTTCAGGACCTTTCCGGTTCGGACCCATTCGGGTTCCGGCCGGCAGGGACCCGGACTTATCGATCGGTCCAGCAGGCGCTGGGGCCGATCGGGCGGGTCAGGCGGGTTGTCCCGGAGGACGTTACGACGCATATATGATGACCAAGCAAAACGGTCAAGAATTGTGTGCGGAAAACCCCACTCCAAGACGGGAAAATCCGTGACGGGCCCGACGGCCTGTGTGCCGGGGCGGTTTGCCGGATGAAAATCCGGCCGGTCGTCGCGGTGGTCCCAACAACCCTTTGTCCGCGTCAGGAACGTCGTTCCCATGCCTGAAGTGCTCTTCAACGGTCCCGCCGGTCGCCTGGAAGGCCGTTACACCCACGGCAAGCAGCCGAACGCCCCGGTTGCGCTGCTGTTGCACCCGCACCCGCAGCACAATGGGACGATGAACAACAAGGTGGTCTTCACCCTGTTCCAGTCCTTCACCAAGCGCGGCTATTCGGCTCTCCGCTTCAACTTCCGCGGCGTCGGGCGCAGCCAGGGCACCTATGACAAGGGGGAGGGCGAACTGGCCGATGCGGCGGCGGCGCTCGACTGGCTGCAGACCTACAACCCCAACGCGCCGCTCTGCTGGATCGGCGGCGTGTCCTTCGGCGCCTGGATCGGCATGCAGTTGCTGATGCGCCGTCCGGAGATCGACGGCTTCGTCTCGGTCTCGCCGCCGGCCAACCTGTTCGACTTCTCCTTCCTGGCGCCGTGCCCGTCCTCGGGCCTGATCATCCATGGCGACAAGGACGAGGTGGTGCCCCAGGCCGCGGTGACCAAGCTGGTGACCAAGCTGTCGCACCAGAAGGACATTCGCATCGACCACCGCGTCGTCCCCGGCGCCAGCCACTTCTTCGTCAACCGCACCGACGATCTGGCGATCCAGGTGGACGACTATCTGGACAAGGCGCTGGGCAATCCCATCGCGGCAGTGGCGGAGTAAGTAAGCCCAGTCCCATCCAGCCGTTCCCACGAGAGCGTGGGCGGTTGGATGGGGGCTGGCGCCGTGCCTATTGTTGCTCGCAGCCCAGAACCCACACGTCGTAGATCGGGTTCTCCATCGCCGACAGGGCGGGGCTGGAGGCGAACATCCAGCCGCTAAAGACCGGTTCCGCCTGCTCGCCGGGCTTGATTTCCGTCACTTCCAGAAAAGCGGCCGATTCCGGCGTTTCGATCGGCGGGTTCTCGCGGCAGGCGCGCAGCGTGATGCGCAGGCTGCTCATCGCCTTGGTCTCTCCGACCTTCATGGTGAAGGTGGAGGTGCGGGCGGTCACCTTGTCCAGCCATTGCAGCTTGGCCGCCGGCCGCTCGATCATCTGGCTCGGGACCGGAGCGGCCTGGACGGACGCGGTTGCCAGCAGGGCGGCCGCCAGCGGGAAAAATCGGAGAAGTCTCGTCACGTCGGATCGCTTCCGTAATTGCGGACGGCGCTCCGCGGCAGGACCCAGCCAATCAGGGGACCTCTGCCGGGGCGCTCCGCCTTCTATCCCGGAAGCGGGGTCAGCGTCCAGTGGCGGGGGGCGCTGGGGTGTGTTGTGCGGGGTGCGTTGTGCGGATCGGGTGTTTCAGCGCGTGACGGTGCTGCGCGAGGCGGGGGCGCTGTAGGTGGCGCCGGACCCGCTCTGGGTCCCGTTCCGGTCTTCGATCTTCTGAGTCGCCGCACCGGCGCCGGCGCCCGCGGCGGCTCCGACCACGGCGCCCACCGGTCCGCCGACCACCGCGCCGGCCGCGGCGCCGCCAAGCCCGCCGGTGGCCGATTTCTCTTCCATGTCGGCGCCGCAGGCGGCAGTTGCCAGGGCAAGGCCAAACACGGCCAAATGGGTCAGACGCATCGCATTTCCTCCTGCCTCGCATTCCGGGGGCGTCGCCGTCCGGATTGCAGGAGGAACGCTTGAGCGTGACCGTCGGTTCCGGCCACGCCCAGGGTCGAGTGATTACAGCTTGGGCGGCTGGGCCGGCGTCTGGCCGGGAGCCTGGCCCTGCTGACCGCCGGAAGACTGGCCATTCGCCTGGTCGCCGGACTTGCTCATGCTCTGCAGCGAGAAGATGACCTGACCAAGCAGCTGTTCCAGACCCGGGGTGCTCTGCGTGAACTCGATCTTGCCATTCGGCTTGATCATGTCGGGATCGCCGCCCGGCTCCAGCGACAGGAACTTGCCGCCCAACAGGCTTTCTGATGCGATGACCGCCGCGGTGTCCTTGGGCAGCTTCACCGAATTGTCGACCGACAGATGGACGACCGCCTGATAGCTGGTGGGGTCGAGCGTCAGTCCGGTGACCGTGCCGACCTTCACGCCGCTGATGCGCACATCGGCGCCGCTCTGCAGGCCGGTGATGCTGTTGAAGTTGGCGGTGACGTCATAGCCCTGCACCTTGCGCAGGTCGGCGCTTTTGTAGGCGAAGGCAAGGAACACGGCGGCCACGGCGAGCACGACGCCGCCCAGCACGGTTTCGATCACATTCCGGCGCATAGAGCTATCCTGCTGCGAGTTCCCGAATCGAAACCCGGCCCGAAAGGGGCCGGGCTTTCCGTTCCGACGTGATGGTCAGTCCCGGCAGGGATCAGCTCGGCGTCCAAGGCTCGTAATCGCCGGTGGCCGGCACGCGCTGCCCGCCGGCCAGCACATGGCCGGGCGGACGGTAGGCCTGGACCGAGCCCGACATGTTGGGCAGATGTTCCTTCTGCCACGGCTTGTGGAAGGCGCTCGACCCCTCGGGCAGCGGCTCCTTGGTGGTGTGGTGCAGCCACCCATGCCATTCCGGCGGGATCTTGGAGGCATCGGGCTCACCGGCATACAGGACCCAGCGGCGCTCGCGCGTGCCGGGCTGGGCGTCCTTGTTGCGGTAATAGACGTTGCCGAAGCGGTCGCTGCCGACCTTGGCGCCCCGACGCCACGTGACGTAACGGATGTGGATGTTCGCCAGTTTGGTGAACAGGGAGATCGGCTCGCTCATCGTCGCTCACGAATTCCGGAGTCTGGCCCCGTGGACACGGGGCTGGTCGAATGCGGGCCGCACTATGACACCGCAAGTGCCGCGCGTCCACCGTTGGTGAGGCCCAATTTGCCGGCTTTCGGCTCCTTTTGAGAGCGGAAGCGCCCTGGCGGCGGTCGCTCTGCGGGAACGCCCCCTTTTCCTTGACGCGCCCGGCCGATTGCCGTATGCACCCCGCGCATGCGCCGGCACCCCTGGAGGCCGGCGCCCTTTCGTTTTGGAGCATCGTCATGACCAAGATCATTCCGCTCGGCGCTGAGACGCGCGAACGGGCCGGCAAGGGGACCGCCCGCCAGACCCGCCGTGATGGCCGTATTCCGGCCGTCATCTATGGTGGCAAGCAGGCTCCCCTGACCATTTCGCTCGAGAAGTTCGAGTTCACCCGCGTCCTGCATCAGCCGGGCTTCTTCACGCACCTGTTCGAAGTGACCGTCGACGGCACCGCCCACCGCGTCCTGCCGCGCGACGTGCAGTTCCACCCGGTGACTGATTTCCCGCTGCATGTCGACTTCCTGCGCGTGTCCGGCGACACCCGCACCAACGTGCAGGTTCCGGTCGAGTTCGTCGACCAGGACAAGTCGGCCGGCCTGAAGCGCGGCGGTGTGCTGAACATCGTCCGTCACGAGCTGGAGCTGAGCTGCCCGGCCGACAGCATCCCCGAGCACATCACCATCTCGTGCGAAGGCTTCGACGTCGGCGATTCGATCCACATCTCCTCGGTCAAGCTGCCGGAGGGTGTGACCTCGACGATCACCGACCGCGATTTCACCATCGCGACCATCGTTGCGCCGTCGGGCCTGAAGTCGGAAGAGGGCGCCGCTTCCTGATAAGGAGCGTTCGACCTTTGAAGATGGTTACGGTGGGGGGCTTCGGCCCCCCGCTTCGTTTGTGGAGAATGCTTTCCAAAGGGTGAGGGACATGCTGCTTCTGGTCGGACTGGGCAACCCCGGCAACGAGTATGCCCGCAACCGCCACAACATCGGCTTCATGGCGGTGGAGACCATCGCCCAGCGCCATCGCTTCACCCCGTGGAAGAAGCGTTTCCAAGGCCAGACCGCCGAGGGCACCGTCGCCGGCGACAAGGTTCTGGCGCTGGAGCCCGCCACCTTCATGAACCTGTCCGGCCAGTCGGTGGTGGCGGCCCTGCAGTTCTACAAGCTGAAGCCCGAGAACGTCGTCGTCATCCATGACGAGCTTGACCTGCCTCCTGGAAAGATCCGGGTGAAGAAGGGCGGCGGCCATGGCGGCCACAACGGCCTGCGCTCCATTGACGCGCATATCGGCAAGGAATACTGGCGCATCCGCCTGGGCATCGGCCATCCCGGCAACAAGGATCTGGTCAGCGGCTATGTGCTGCATGACTTCGCCAAGGCCGACCAGAGCTGGATCGATCCGCTGCTCGACGCCGTGTCCGACAACCTGCCATTGATTGTTGATGGACAGCCGGAGCTGTTCATGAACAAGGTGACGGTGGCAACCCAAGGCAAGTGAGGCGCAGATGCTCGGTCTGGTGATCATCGACGTTCAGAATGCCATCGTCGCCGGCTGCGGTACATCGGATCGTCAACCCGAAATCGACAGGGCGCTCGACGCGACCGTGAGCCGTCTGCGGACTATCAAGGAGCGGGCGCGGGCGGCCGGCGTCCCGGTCATCCTGGTCCAGAATGACGGCATCGAGGGCCACCGTCTGGCCGTCGGGACGGAGGGGTGGGAGATCCGCTCCGAGGTCGCTCCGCAGGACGGCGACGTGGTCGTCCACAAATCCGAGTGCGACTCCTTCTTCGCGACCGACCTTGAGGAGCAGTTGGAGGCCCACGGCGTGGACCACATCGTAGTCGGCGGCTGCATGACGCAATTCTGCGTCGACACCACCGTCCGGCGCGCGGTCTCGCTCGGCTATGACGTGACGCTGATCGCCGACGGGCACGCCACCGCCGACCGCGGCGGCCTGCGCTTCGATCAGATCATCGCCCACCACAATGCGACGCTCGACGGCTTCGGGGCAGGTGATTGCCGGGTGGATGTGAAGACCGCGGACGCGATCGCTTTCTGACTGACGGACGCCTTCCCCCACTTCGCGTTTGCGCTTTGTCCCCCATCGTAGGATAAAGCGCCTCAATTCCAGAATTTCCGACGGCGAGCACCCACCCATGGGCTTCAATTGCGGCATCGTCGGCCTGCCGAACGTCGGCAAGTCGACCCTTTTCAACGCGCTGACCGCCACCCAGGCGGCGGAGGCGGCGAATTTCCCCTTCTGCACCAAGGAGCCGAACGTCGGTCGCGTCGGCGTGCCCGACCCGCGGCAGGACAAGCTGGCGGAAATCGCCAAGTCGCAGAAGGTCGTCCCGACCCAGCTGGAGTTCGTGGACATCGCCGGTCTGATCCGCGGCGCGTCGAAGGGTGAAGGGCTGGGCAACCAGTTCCTCGCCAACATCCGCGAGGTCGACGCCATCGTCCATGTGCTGCGCTGCTTCGAGGACGACGACATCACCCATGTCGAGGGCAATGTCGATCCGCTGCGCGACGCCGAGGTGGTCGAGACCGAGCTGATGCTCGCCGACATGGAAAGCCTGGAACGCCAGCTGACCAGCCTGCAGAAGAAGGCCAAGGGCGGCGACAAGGACAGCAAGATCAAGGCCGACCTGATGGAGCGCGCCCTGAAGGTGCTGCAGGACGGCAAGCCCGCCCGCGTGGTCGAGCTGTCGGACGACGAGCGGCCGGTGTTCAAGCAGTTCATGCTGCTGACCGACAAGCCGGTGCTCTACGTCTGCAACGTGGAAGAGGCGTCGGCGGCGACCGGCAATGAATTCTCCGCCAAGGTCGCGGAAAAGGCCAAGGCCGAGAATGCCGAGGTCGTCGTCATTTCCGCCGCCATCGAGTCCGAGGTCGCCCAGCTCTCCGATCCGGCCGAGAAGGCTGAATTCCTTGAGTCGATGGGGCTGGAGGAAACCGGCCTGAACAAGCTGATCCGTGCCGGCTTCAAGCTGCTGGACCTGATCACCTTCTTCACCGTCGGCCCGAAGGAGACGCGGGCCTGGACCGTGCGCCGCAACGCCAAGGCTCCCGAGGCCGCCGGCGTCATCCACACCGATTTCGAGCGCGGCTTCATCCGCGCCGAGACCATCGACTACACCAGCTTCGTCACGCTGGGTGGCGAGCAGGGGGCGAAGGACGCCGGCAAGATGCGCCAGGAAGGCAAGGAATACGTCGTCCAGGACGGCGACATCTTCCACTTCCGCTTCAACGTCTGAGTAAGCGGGGATTGAGGGAGAGGGGGCGTCATCGCCACCTTTCCACCTCCGCCGTCACCCAACTGTCATATTGTCGTAACAATCAGCACTCCCCACACTTCAGTTAGGGGTGCCGCTTGATCGCATCCCCGACCCGACAGAGGGGGTGCGATGCAGGCGACGCGGGTGCTGCTGGAACTGGCCGGGAATGTCGTGCTGCTCCTGTGGGGGCTGCACATGGTGCAAAGCGGGCTGACCCGCGCGCTCGGCGGCGACTTGCGCCGCATCCTGGGGGCCGGTCTGCGCAACCGCTGGACCGCCTTCCTGTCCGGCATGGGCATCACCATGCTGCTGCAGAGCAGCACCGCCACCGGCCTGATGGCGACCGGCTTCACCGCCACCGGGCTGGTGTCGCTGATGCCGGCGCTGGCGGTGATGCTGGGCGCCAATGTCGGCTCCACCCTGATTGTCCAGATCCTTGCCTTCGACGTCGCCCATGTGGCGCCGGTCCTGCTGCTGGGCGGCTTCATCGCCTTCCGCCGCGGGGCGCGGACGCGCAGCCGCGACCTGGGCCGGGTCGCCATCGGGCTTGGTCTGATGCTGCTGTCGCTGCATTTGCTGCTGGCGACCATCGCTCCGGCGGAGAACGCGCCGATGCTGCGGCGAATGCTGGCGATGCTGACCGCCGATCCGGTGGTGGCTGTGATGCTGGCGGCGCTGCTGTCCTGGGCCGCCCATTCCAGCGTCGCCGCCATCCTGCTGATCGCCTCGCTGGCCGGCGGCGGGGTGATCGGGCCGGAGGCGGCGGTCGCCATGGTCGTCGGCGCCAATCTGGGCAGCGCCGTCAATCCGGTGGTGGAGGGACCCGGCGGCGACGGCCGCAACCCGGCGGCAAGGCGGTTGCCGGTGGGCAACCTCATCAACCGGCTCGTCGGCTGCCTCATCGTCGTGCCGCTGCTGGGACCGATCACCACCGGCTTGCAGGCGGTGTCGCCGGATGCCGCGCGGCTGGCGGCCAACTTCCACCTCGCCTTCAATCTGGCGATGGCCGGGCTGTTCATCGGACCGCTTCCCTGGTTCGCGCGGATGCTGACGCGGATGTTCCCGGAACGGGTGGCGGTCGCCGATCCGGCGATGCCGCTCTATCTCGACCGCAGCGCCCTGCGCGTCCCCCACCTCGCCATCGCCAACGCGTCGCGCGAGGCGTTGCGCATGGCCGACACGGTGGACAGCATGTTGCGCGGCGCGCTGGACGTGATCCAGACCGACGACCGCAAGCGGGTGCAGGAGATCCGACGGATGGACGATGTGCTGGACCGGCTGCACGACGCCATCAAGCGCTACCTCACCCAGATCAATGTCGAGGATCTGGACGAACGCGACGCCCGCCGGGTGTCCGACGTGCTGACCTTCACCATCAATCTGGAGCATGTCGGCGACATCGTCGACCGCAACCTGATGGAGGCGGCCTCCAAGAAGATCCGGCGCAGGCTGCGCTTTTCCACCGAGGGGGCGGCCGAGATCGCCGGCATGCTGGAACGGCTGAGCGAGACCCAGCGTCTGGCCGCCGCCGTCTTCGTGTCGGGCGATGTCCGGTCCGCCCGCGCGCTGATCCACGAGAAGGAGGTAATCCGCGATCTGGAGACCAGCGCCACCGAGGCGCATTTCGCCCGCCTGCGCGCCGGCCGCAAGGAAAGCGTCGAGACCAGCGCCCTTCATCTGGACATCCTGCGCGACCTGCGCCGGATCAACGCCCATCTGGTCGCCGCCGCCTATCCGGTGCTCGATCAATCGGGGGAGCTTCTGCCCAGCCGTCTCAAACGAGGGGCAGCACGGGCGTGACCGTCCGTTCCCAATGGGGGTGCTGCATGGCTTCCGCTTCGACCTTTTCTTGTCACCAGCCCAGCCACGTTAACACTTTCGTAACCATATAAAATTCGTCAAGCTCTTTCGCGACATGGTTAACAAACCGTCCCTGTGGTTGTTATGGCAATGAGGCCCAGCGGGCCGTTGTCGAACCCGGGAATGGTTGTCGAGAGGGAGCGGACGGTGGCGAACACGCACGCGACGTCGAACGGACCCGAAGCGCAGGGGATATCCGACGCCGGATTCGCCGAGCGGGTGCGCGATGCCATCGACCGTCAGGAACTCTCCCTGGTCTTCCAGCCGCAGGCCGACGTCGTCACCAGCCGCCTGACCGGCTTCGAGGCTCTGTCGCGCTGGCGCCTGTCCGACGGCACCATGCTGCCCCCCGACGTCTTCGTTCCGATGGCCGAACAAGGGGAAGCGATCCATCTGCTGGGCGAATGGACTCTGCGGACCGCCTGCAGGGAGGCCGCCGGCTGGCTGCGTGCCGGCTACCCCGACATTCCGGTGTCGGTGAACCTGTCGGCGCGGCAGCTCGACGATCCGGGGCTGGTGCTGAAGGTGCTCGGAATCCTGACGGAGACCGGCCTGCCGGCCGCCAACCTGAAGCTGGAGCTGACCGAAACCAGCATGTTCAGTCATGGCGCCGAGGCGCGCGAGGCACTGGTGCAGCTTCGCGGTGCCGGGATTCGGCTGGTGCTGGACGATTTCGGCACCGGCTGGTCGTCGCTGGCCACCTTGCGTCGGGTTCCGGTAGAGGCGCTGAAGATCGACAAGCAGTTCGTCCAGGCGATGGTGGAGGACCGCGATGCGGCCGCCATCGTCCAGGCGGTGGTGGCGCTGGCCCACGCGCTGGATTTGGGCGTGGTGGCGGAAGGGGTGGAGACGCCGGAACAGCGGCTCTATCTGCAGGCTTACCGCTGCGACGTTCTGCAGGGCTATTGGCTGTCGCGTCCGCTGAGCGCCGACGGGGTGAGTGAGTTCCTGGCCGAGCGGAGCGTCATCGGCACCCTGCGGCCTATGGGGTCGGGTTCCGCCGCTGGGCCGCAGACATCAGGATGACCCGCCGGGTCTCGTCCCATTCCGTCAGTTCGCCAGCCTCCTCGGCGGTGGCCCAGCAGGCTTCCAGCGCATCGTCGGCGCAGACCGGGTCGCCCTCGGCACTCTCCGCCGCCACTTCCACCAAAGTGTAGTGATAGTGGACGCGGCCCTCGGCATCGGGAGTGATGGCGTCGACCACGGTGACGATTCCGGTCGGCACCACCTCCAACCCGGTCTCCTCGCGTACCTCGCGCACGGCGGTCTCGAACACGGTTTCGCCGACCGACTGCGCTCCGCCGGGCAGGCTCCACTGGCCCATCCGCGGTGCCTTGCCCCGCCGGATCAGCAGAACCTTGTCGCCGCGCCAGACGACGGCCCCGACACCGACCCAGGGACGGTCGGGATATTCGCGGCTGGAACGGTCGGGCGGGGTGGCGGGAAGGTTGGATTCGATGGTCATGGACCGCAGCCTAGCGCACCGCTTGACAGCCTGTCACCCCGTGCCGAGAGTCACCATTGTGGTGATTGACGGTGGAGGGTGGGGCATGGGTGTATTGTATTCCAAAGCCGACGACCCTGGTCTGGATGCCGCCATCGAGCGTGCGTTGGCCGAGGGCCCATTGACCATCGTCCGTCCTGGCAAGCCATCGATGGTCATGCTGTCGGCCGCTGACTATGAACGGTTGCGCGGAGAGAACGCCGGCGCTCCCGAGCCTATGCCTACCAATGTTATCGAAGCGCTTCTGCGTCCCGTCGATGCGGCAGACATCGATTTGAATCAGGCAATCGGCGAGCGCCATGGGCCGAATACCCGCAAGCCGGTCGACTTTGCTACAGATTCCTTATGATGGGCTTCCTGCTGGATACCAATATCTTGTCTGAACCAAGGCGGCCGAGACCGGACCCGCAAGCAATTGCCTGGCTGGAGCATCTTCCACCGTCTCAAGCCTTCATCAGCGTCATCAGCATCGGGGAAATTCACCGCGGAATTGCCAATCTCCGTCCAACCAATGCTGCAAAGGCAGAACAGCTCGACCTTTGGATAAAAGGCGTGGAGACCTGGACCGAGTGCGTACTGCCCGTGTCGCTAACGGTCGCGACGCTCTGGGGACATCTTCGAAACGCTCACCGCAACTGCGATCCAGTGGACGCACTGATCGCTGCCACCGCACAGGCCCACGGACTGGCGATCGCCACTCGCAATGTCCGTGACTTCCAAGCCTTTGGGATTCCTTTGCTGAACCCGTTCGAGGCCCCATGAAGCTCAACGAGATCCGTACCTTCATCGCCGTCGCCGATGCGCAGTCGGTGCAGGAGGCCGGCAACCGGCTGGGGCTGACGCAATCGGCCGTGTCGCGGCTGATCCAGCGGCTGGAGGCGGAACTGGGCGTCGTGCTGTTCGACCGGCAGACCAAGCCGCTGGCCCTGACCCGCGACGGCGAACTGGCGCTGGCCCATGCCCGGCGCATTCTGGCGGCAACCAGCGACTTTGCCGACGCCTTCGCCGGATCGGCCGAGCCGCGCGGGCTGCTGCGGCTGGGGACGGCGCATGTGCTGACCGCGCTGGCCGCCGGCCGGCCTCTGGACGAGTTGCGCGCCGGCTTCCCCGGCCTGACCCTGCGGCTGCATGCGGACTGGAGCAACCCGCTGATCGAGCAGGTTCGCGCCGGCAGCCTGGATGGTGCGCTGATCCTGATGTGCGACGATCAGGCGCCGCCTGACGATTTGCCGGTCCGCCGGATCGGGACCGAACCGGTCAGCATCATCGCCTCTCCCGGCGACGGTTCCGCCGATCTGGCGGCCATGAACCGACGCGGCTGGGTGTTGCAGCCGAACGGCTGCCGGTATCGGGAGGCGCTTCATCAGGCGCTGGCGCCGCTCGGCCTGCAGCCGAACGTGACGGTGGAGGCCTATGACCAGAGCCTGCTGGTGTCGCTGGTGGCGCGCGGCGTCGGCTTCGGTCTGGCGCCGATGGGGTTGATCGCGCCGATTCCCGGTGCGGTCGCCGTCCGGCCACTCGAATTGCCCGATTTCCGGATGGCGGTGACGATCTGGCTGATCCAGGCACGCACGACCGGTCGCATCGCCCCGGTGTTCGACAGGCTGGAGCAGTCTCTGCGGCATGAATTGTCGGCCTCGCATCGGCCCGATCGCCGGACTGCTCAACCTCCCGTCCTGCATTCTGCCGCGGAATGACCCGGTTGCCGATTATGAATTTGCCGAACTGTTGGTGCCCGCCTATCGTCGGGGCATAGCAGTTCCACAACACCGGCGCGCAATGCCGGCCCCTTCCGGGAGGACGCCTTGACCACCGCCACCCCCGCACCGGCGCCCTCCTGGAGGACGCCCGCACTCGTCGTCGTTTGCGGTTGCCTGATCTCGATGCTGGCCTTCGGACCGCGGTCCAGCATGGGCCTCTTCATCGGCCCGCTTTCGGAAACCCGCGGCTGGGGCCGTGACGTCTTCGCACTGGCGATGGCGATCCAGAACATCCTGTGGGGCGCCGGCGGCCCCTTCGCCGGGGCGCTGACCGACCGCTACGGCCCGGCCCCGGTGCTGGCCGGCGGCGGCATTCTCTATGCGGCCGGTCTGGCGCTGATGCCCTACGCCACCACCAGCATGGAGTTGTACCTGACCGCAGGCGTGCTGATCGGGCTCGGCCTGTCCGGCGCGTCCTTCGGCATCATCATCGCCGGCTTCACCCGGCTGTTGCCGCCGGAACAGCGCAGCTGGTCGGTCGGCATCGCCACCGCCGCCGGATCGATGGGCCAGTTCCTGTTCGCACCGATGGGGCAGGCCTTCATCGCCGGCTTCGGCTGGCAGACCGCCCTGCTGCTGCTGGCGGCCTCGATGATCGCGGTGCCGCTGCTGGCCGGCGTCTTCCCCGGCCCGAAGGGCACAGCGGCCGGTGGCGGCCATGCGGTGACCGGCGCCAATGTCGGATTCGTCACCGCCGTGCGCCAGGCCTTCCAGCACCGCAGCTATGTGCTGCTGGTCGCCGGCTTCTTCGTCTGCGGCTTCCAGCTGGCCTTCATCACCACCCATCTGCCGCCCTACCTGACCGAGGCCGGCATCAGCCCGTCGCTGGCCGCCTGGGCGCTGGCGCTGATCGGCCTGTTCAACGTCATCGGCTCCTACGCGTCCGGCATCCTCGCGGGCAAGGTCAGCAAGCGCTACCTGCTGTGCGGCAATTATTTCTCGCGCGGCATCGCGACGGCGATCTTCATCCTGCTGCCGATCTCGCCGGTCACCGTCATCGCCTATGCCGCGGTGATGGGCCTGCTGTGGCTGTCCACCGTGCCGCCGACCTCCGGCCTCGTCGCCCTGATGTTCGGCACCCGCTACATGGGCACGCTCTACGGCTTCGCCTTCTTCAGCCATCAGGTCGGCGGCTTCCTGGGCGTCTGGCTGGGCGGCGTGCTGTACGAGCGCACGGGATCCTACGACGTCGTCTGGTGGCTGGGCGTGGCGCTGGCCATGTTCGCGACCATCGTCCACTGGCCGATCGCCGAGAAGCCGGCCCCGTCGCTAGCGGCGGCCGAGGCAAAGGCGTAAGGTAGGCCACCATGAACGACAGCCCCGCCCAATCCCCTTCCGGGCTTCCCATCGGCCACGGACTTGCCGCGGCCCTGCTGGGCGGCATCCTGTTGGTCTGGGCCGGGCTGATGGGGCTGTCTCTGCAGCGCGCCGCGCTGCCGGATGCGACCGACGGGATGATGCTGGCGGTCTTCTCACCCGGCACCAGCGATGCCGAGGCGATGACGGCGATGGTGCGGGCGGGTGGCGAGCCGGTCCGCTCCACCTGGCTCGGGTTCGCCTGGGTCGCCCGCGGGGTGGAGCCCGGTTTCGTCGGCCGGCTGAAGGCGGAAGGCGCGCTTGCCGCCTTCGGCGAGCTTCCGGTCGGCCCGACGCTGGGCGGCTGCACCGCCACCCCGGTCGACACCGCCAAGGTCGCCGCCACCAGGCTGCAATAGGCCCGGCTGCAAGAGGCCGATCTTTCCGCCTTACAGGCCGGTGGGTGTTGTGCGCGTGTCGGCGGTGCGGGTGGCACCCTGGTCGATCAGCGGCTGCAGCGCCGGGGCGAGGCTTTTCAGAAGCTGGGCGGGCAGGGCGCTGGTGAAGCGGTAATTGTCGGCTTCCGGCCCATGGACGAAGGCGGTCATGGTGCCGAAGAAGCGGTCGCCGATGTAGAAGACGAAGGTCGCGGTGCGGTTGACCGCCTTCGATTCGATCAGCACGCCACCCGGTCCCCAGCGGTCCAGCCGATGGTCGCCGGTGCCGGTCTTGCCGCCCATAGGGATCGGCGCGCCGGACGGGTCCTTGAAGGAGCCCCAGACGCGCTTGGCGGTGCCGTTCTGCGCCACGTCCATCAGGGCCCGGCGCAGGGTGGCGCAGACCTCGGGTCGCAGCACGCGCTCGCCCTTCAGCGGCCCCAGTCCCAGCTTCGCCTCGTAAGGCGTGCCGGCGGCGAAATGCAGTGAGCGGATCTTCACCGTCGGTTGGCGCACCCCGTCGTTCAGGATCAGCCCCATCAGCTCCGCCAGCGCCGCCGGGCGGTCGGCCGAGCTGCCGATGGCGGTCGCCAGCGACGGCACCAGCGTTTCGAACGGATAGCCAACGCTGCGCCACTGGGCGGTGATGCGCTGGAACGCCTCCTCCTCCAGCCCGATTCGGATGCGGGTGTTCTGGGCGGCCATGCCCTTCTTGAACAGCCAGCGATAGCTTTCCTGGCGTTCGTCGGCGCTGGCCGCCAGCACCTCGGATCGCGTGGCGCCGGGATGCTGCTGGAGATAGGCGACCAGCCACAGCTCCAGCGGATGGACGCGGGCCAGATAACCCAGATCGTTCAGCGGGAAGCGGTCCGGCCCGTATTTGGCGTAGAGCGCCGAAAGCTGCCCGTCGGACAACGCCATCTTCGGCAGCCGGGCGCGCAGGAAGGCGGAGAACTCGGCCAGCCCGGCCTTGGGCCGCACGCTGCGGAAGATCACCGCCAGCCGGTGCGGCACCGGACGTGAGCGGGTCGCCAGCCGGGCCAGCGCCTCGTCCGGCGTGCGCTTGCGGTAGTCGTTGTAGAAGCGGTTGAGGAAATCCGACCCTTCGCGGTCGGCGAAGCGGGCGAGATAGGCCTGCCGGGCCGGATGGTCGGGCGAGCGCAGGATGTCGGCGCCGTCGTCCGCCCCCTCGTCCATATAGAACTGGACGACGTCGCGCATCAGCCGGATGAAGGGCAGGTTGACGCTGTTCCGCAACGCCTCCTGCACGGTCAGGATGCGGCCGTTGTCGTCCTTGTTGAAGTTGACGAAGCTGTGCTGGCCGCCGCCGGTGAAGAACACCTCGCCGGGACCGGCGGAATAGCGCCGCTCCATCGCCGCGTCCAGCATGGCCGGCAGCCGGCGGTCGGGGGAGGCGGCAAGCCAGGAGGTGGCCCAGCGGGTCAGATTGTCCGATGCCTCGTCCTCGACATCGGCCAGCAGTTCTTTCGGCAGGTGGGCATAGCGGCTGTGCAGTTCGGCGACGATCTCCAGATAGGTGGTCAGCGTGCGCAGCTTGGCGGTGGAGCCGAGATCGAGCTTGGCCCCGTCGTTGATGTCCAGCGGCTGGTCGAGGTTGTCGGCCTGGACGCGCAGGTAATTGGCCTCAGGACCCCGCTCGTACAGCGTGATCGAATAGACCAGCTTGGACAGGTCGTTGTTGCGGGCGTCGAGCAGCCGTTCGCCGGTCAGCCCGAGCGAGCGGGCAAAGTCGGGCTCGTTCAGCTTGCCCAGCACCTCCACCACGCGGGCCTGCGTCTCCGCATCCAGGGTGGATTGCGCGGTGAGGTCGATCCGGTCGAGCGCATAGAGGTTGGAGACGCCGAGCATGCCCAGCAACCGGGCGCGGATGGCGTTGGTCGCCTTCTGCTCGACGAAGGAGGTGGCGGGGGCGGTCGGCGCCTCTTCGCGGAAGGCCAGCGGCGTGGCCAGCGCCGCGTCACGCAACGCCGGATCGATCACCCCGGCCTGAGCCAGCGCCCGCAGGTGGGCATTTGCCAGCCGGTCGAGGGCGGCGCGGTCCTGGATCAGGTAATGGGAGGGCCGTCGCTGCGCCAGCAGCAGGGCCAGAACCTGCTTGTAGGCCAGCGCCTTCAGTTTCAGCGTACGTGGGTCGGTTGCCGGTTCGCTCAGCACGCGCTTGGCGATGGACAGGTCGGTGCCGAACCAGGCCCATAACCCGTCGCCCAGCCCGTTCACCTCGCCGAAGCCGGCCCGCGCGGTCAGCGGGGTGGAGTTCAGGTAATCGACCAGGATGCGGCGGCGGGCCTGCGTGGTGTCCTCGCCGTCGCTGTAGGCGCGGACGCTGGCCGACGCCATCTGGCGCAGCTTCTCCACACTGCCGGTGGTCTGTCCGTCGGGCGAATGGCGGTACTTCTCGATCTGGGTGGCGAGCGTCGAGCCGCCGGGGGAGCGCTGACCCGGCCGGACCATCTGCAAGGGCAGCATCGCCACCGCCGCGCCGAAGCGGTCCCATTCCACCGCCGGATTGCGGCGCGGCTGGTCGGCGTCCAGCAACTCGCGGTTCTCGATGAACAGCAGCGTGTCGGAGACCAGCCTCGGCACGTCATCGAAGCCGTCGAACACCCGTTCGGGATAGCGCGCCGAATACATGACCGCGCCGTTGCGGTCGAGCAGGGTCAGCCCGGCCTGTGTCTTCTCACGGTAGATCGGAAAGCCGCCGCCGGCCATGAAACGGTCGAGCGACGGCGACAGCACCGCCTGCCGTTCGACCGCATAGAGATCATGGGTCAGCGCGTCGAGATAGCCGGGCAGGGCGGTGTAGCCGAGCCGTTCGCTGTACGGCCCATGCTTGGGATAGCGCGCCTGGGGGTTGGGGCCTTCACGCAGGGAGACGGTCATCGACTGTGCGACACCGGAGAGCAGCCGGGCCTGGAGACGCGAGGTCTGCATCTCCTGCCACCCGGCATAGCCGGCGGCGGCCACGGTGGTCGCCAGCGTCGCGCCGATCGCCGCCCGCCGGGCCCAGCGCCCAACCTGCATCCACCCCTTGGCCATATCGGAAGCGAACCCCCTGCCGCCCGACTCACACGGTCGGTGTAAGCCGGAACGATAGGGGATTTATGGTTAACGGGGAGTTTAAGGCGGTACTCCTCACCCCTCCAGCAGCACCTTCGCCCGCGCCGCCAGTTCGGCCAGCGGGACCTCGACCTGCTCGCCCTTGACCAGATGCTTCAGGGTCGCGGTGCCGCGGGTCTTCTCGTCGGAGCCCATCAGTAGGACGACGGGGATGCCGGCGCGGTCGGCATACTTCATCTGCTTGGCGATCTTGCCGCCATCCAACTGGATTTCCGTGTTGATGCCGGCGGCGCGCAGCTCGCTGGCCATGCGGAAATAATCGGCGGAGAGGGCAGGGTCCATCTGGGTCACCAGCACCTGGGCGGTGGGGGCGGCGTCCTTGATGATGCCGGCCTCCATCAGCTGGTAGAACAGGCGGGTGGCGCCGATGGAGATGCCGACGCCCGGCAGCTTCGACTTGGTGTAGTGGCTGGCGAGATTCTCGTAGCGCCCGCCGGAGCAGACCGAGCCGATGCCGGGATGGTCGTTCAGGAAGGTCTCGTAGACGGTGCCGGTGTAGTAATCCAGCCCGCGCGCGATGGCGAGGTTGATGCGCACCGTGCCCTCCGGCACCTGGAAGGCCTTCAGCCCCTCGATGACGGTGGTCAGTTCGCCGACGCCTTCGCGGAAGATGGCGTTCTCGATGTCGAGCGCGCCGAGTGCGGCCAGCGTTTCGGCGTTCGTGCCCTTCATGTCGATCAGCGACAGGATGGTGTCGGCGGCATGCTCGGTCACGCCAAGGCCCAGGAGGCTCGCGCGCACCTTGTCGCGGCCGATCTTGTCCAGCTTGTCGATCTCGCGCAGAACCAGGACGCGGGTGTCGGCGTCGGCAACGCCCAGACCGTCGAGCAGGCCCAGCAGGATCTTGCGGTTGTTCACGTTGATGGTGAAGCCGCCGAAGTTCAGCTCGGTGAAGACATGGTGGATGACTGCCGGAATCTCGGCATCGTAATGGGCGGACAGGCTGTCCTTGCCGATCACGTCGATGTCGCACTGGTAGAATTCGCGGAAGCGCCCGCGCTGCGCCCGCTCGCCGCGGTAGACCCGCTGGATCTGGTAGCGGCGGAAGGGGAAGGCGAGGTCGCGCTCATGCTCAGCCACATAGCGGGCGAGCGGCACGGTCAGGTCGAAGCGCAGGGCCAGTTCCGGCTTGTTGCCCTGCTGGATGGCGCCGGTGGACTGGACGAAATAGACCTGCTTCTCCGTCTCGCCACCCGATTTGGTCAGCAGCGTGTCCACCGTCTCGAACACCGGGGTTTCGACGGGGACGAAGCCGAACCGCTCATAGCCGCGGCGGATGGTGTCCAGCATGCGCTGGAAGGCCACCTGCTGGCGCGGCAGCAGCTCCATCGTTCCGGGCGGGGTGCGGGGCGTGATCAGGCTCATCGGAGAGGGTCCGCGCTTGGATAGGAAAAGCGTGCGTTTTCTAGCCCCTTTCGCCGGCCCCGTCACCTGCGCCCAAAAAGGCTGGGATAAATTTTTCAGTTGGGGCGAAAATTTTTTGGAAGGGCGTGGAATGAACGGCAGTGGGGCGGCGTTCATCTAAGCACGATCCCGCAGCGCGGATCGTTCACCGAAATGGAGAAACCAAATGTCCGGCACCATCTTTGGGTCGCGTATCCGCTCGTCCGTTTCGACCCTTGCGTTTGCCGCTCTGATGGCGGCAGCCCCCGTGCTGAGCGCGGGTGCCGCAACGGTCGTTCCGGCCGCCCCGGCCGCGTCCGCCCCCGCCGCGACGACCGACTCCACCACGACTGCGCCGAAGGTCGAGCAGAAGACCGACCATAAGGCCGTTACCAAGAGCGAGGCTACCAAGACCGAAGCCACCAAGACCGAAGCCACCAAGCACGAAGCTCCGAAGGCCGACGCCACCAAGGCCGATGCCGCCAAGACCAAGCATGAGCAGGTCGCGGCCACGCCGAAGGCCGAGGTGACCAAGACTCAGGCCGATGCCGTCGCCAAGGAACTGGGCGCCAAGCCGACCGAGCAGCTGACGGTCCAGCTCGGCAAGTATCACGAGCAGATGCTGGCCGCCCATGCGCTGAAGGACAGCGCCGCCCGCGACAAGGCGGTGGCTGAGGCGCGGCAGCAGCTCGCCAGCATCGGCGGCAAGCCGGTGACCGCCGAGCAGGCCGCGAAGATCGACGGCATCCTCGGCCTGAAGACCTCGACCACCATCCAGTAAAGCTGCATTCCGGCTGCGCCTGCCCACCCGCCAACGCCGGCCGGCGGGTGGGCAGGCGCTCCGGCACGAGGATGCGGCGTCCCGGTTCTGTTGAGATGCGGCGGCGATGGCGATAGAACGTCGTCCAAGCTCGCCACCTTCCTCGACACCAGCGCCGGGACCCGATCCATGCCGAACGACCGTCTTGTCATCCGCCGTCCCGACGACTGGCATGTCCATCTGCGCGACGGCGCCATGTTGAAGGCGGTTCTGCCCTTCACCGCCCGCCAGTTCGGCCGCGCCATCGTGATGCCGAACCTGAAGCCGCCGGTGGCGACGGCCGCCGATGCCGTAGCCTATCGCGAGCGCATCCTGGATGCCCTGCCGGATGGCGTGGACTTCACCCCGCTGATGACCGCTTATCTGACCGACGGCACCGACGCCGCCGATCTGGCGCAGGGCTTCAAGGACGGGGTGTTCGCCGCCGCCAAGCTCTATCCCGCCAACGCCACCACCAACAGCGCCCATGGCGTCACCGACATCGCCCGCATCGCCCCGGTCCTGGAGCGCATGGCGGAGATCGGCATGCCGCTGCTGATCCATGGCGAGGTGACCGACCAGTCGGTCGACATCTTCGACCGCGAGGCGGTGTTCATCGATACCATCCTGGCCCCGCTGCTGGAGCGTCACCAGACCCTGCGCGTGGTGCTGGAGCATGTGACGACGGCCGACGCCGTGCAGTTCGTGCGGGCGCATGCCGCCAGCGGCCGGATCGGCGCCACCATCACCGCGCACCACCTGCTGATCAACCGCAGCCACATCTTCCAGGGCGGCATCCGCCCGCACCTCTACTGCCTGCCGATCGCCAAGCGCGAAACCCACCGGGTGGCGCTGGTCGAGGCGGCGATCTCCGGCGAGGGGCCGTTCTTCCTGGGCACCGACACTGCACCGCACACGGTCACGGCCAAGGAGGCCGCCTGCGGCTGCGCCGGCTGCTTCACCGCCGCCAACGCGCTGGAACTCTACGCCGAGGCCTTCGACGAGGCCGGTGCGCTCGACAAGCTGGAAGCCTTCGCCAGCCTGAACGGCCCGCGTTTCTACAACCTGCCGGTCAGCGAAGAGCGCGTGGCGCTGGAACGCCGCCCGTCGGTCACCCCCGACCTGATCCTGGTCAGCGAGGGCGACGCCGTCCTGCCCTTCCGCAGCGGCGAGACCCTGCGCTGGAGCTATGCGGGGGCGGTGTAAGGATCGGCATCCCGGTGGTGGAAGAAGTCGCTCCACCACCGGGATTTTTAAGCGGTGAAGTGGCGCGCCCGCTCGATCAGGATGGAAAGTCGTCGATCGACTGTTCGGCAGCGCCGGCCTCTTCTTCAGCCAAGGTCAGGAAAGCGGCGACGCGGCGGTTCATTGTTGGGCGCCGTCCGGCCGACGGTAGAGCTGCCGGCCTCGCGCGGCAGCGTAAGGCAGCGTGCCGGGGACGTCCCGCTCCGCCTCATAATCGCCGAGCAGGCAGGGCACTACGTCGCAGCCGATCCCCAAGCCGCGGACGGGAGCATAGGCGGTGTCGTAATCCAGCACAGCCTCGCCACGCTCGTCGGCGAAGATCACCAGCAGGTCGAAATCGCTGTCGGAGGCTGCCATGCCAGCGGCGCGGGAGCCGAACAGGCGGATTTCCAGTGGCGACAGCGCCTGTACCAGCCGGTCGCAGACCAACGTCAGAGCGGCCGCCTCGTCCGGCAGAGTCCCGCAATTGGCCCGTTTCGGCACTTGCCGCTCCGGTTCCGCCGAAACTCCGAACGCCGTCATTTGCCTGCCTCCGAGCCGCCTGCCAGTTTAACAGGCGACATCCCCTAAAACAAACTCCCCTGCACCGGAACCACCCGCGGCTTGCGCGGCGCCGTCTTCTTCTCCGGCTTAGGCTCCGCCGACGTCTCGGGCTTTGCCTCCGCTTTCGGGGCGCCGCCGTCGATGGTTGCGGCAACTTTGGTGTCATCGGCGAAGACGATGTTGACGGCCAGACCAGGTGTCGCCTGATCGGCGCGGGTCACGGGCCGGCCGTCGCGATCCTCGACCAGGGCGAAGCCGCGGGCCAGCACGCCCTTGTAGCTGTAACTTTCCAGCAATTGGCCGAGCGATGCCAGCTTCGCCGCCTTGTCGGCAACCCCCTTGGCATAGCTGCGGTCGAGGCGCGGTGTCAGGTCGGCGACGCGGCGCTCTCCATCCGCCAGCTTCACCCGCGCCGGGGTCAGCGACAGCCGGCCGGCGACGCGGTCGAACCGCCCGCCGGCGGTGGTCACCGCATGGCGCAGGGCCGAGTCGAGCGCCCGATTCTCCGACGACAACCTCTGTTCGGCCTGGGCCAGCTTTTCGCGCGGGTGGCGCAGCTTGGCGGCCAGTTCGCCGACACGGGTGCGTCGCCGCTCCAGCAGCGCGGAGGCGGCGAGGTTCAGCCGTTCGGCGCGGTCGTCCAGCCGCTGGGCATGGCTCTCCAGCAGGGCGCGGGGATCGCCCAGGCCACGGGCCAGCCCCTCCACCCGGTTGCGGCGGTCCTCCACCGCGCGCGATGCGCTGGCGAGCAGGCGGCGCTCATCGTCCAGGATCTGGGCGAGCAACTCGCCGCGCACCGGCACCGCCATCTCGGCGGCGGCGGTCGGGGTGGGCGCGCGCAGGTCGGACGCGAAGTCGATCAGGGTGGTGTCGGTCTCGTGCCCGACGGCGGAGATCAGCGGGATGGCGCTGGCCGCCGCGGCGCGCACCACATTCTCCTCGTTGAAGGCCATCAGGTCTTCCAGCGAGCCGCCGCCGCGCGCGACGATGATGAGGTCGGGGCGAGGCACCCGCTCACCCGGCTGGATGCGGTTGAAGCCCTCGATGGCCGCCGTCACCTCAGCCGCCGCGCGCTCACCCTGGACGGCGACCGGCCACAGCAGGACATGGCGGGGGAAGCGGTCGTTCAGCCGGTGCAGGATGTCGCGGATGACCGCGCCGGTGGGGGAGGTGACGACGCCGATCACGTCGGGCAGGAAGGGGATGCGCTTCTTGCGGCCAGGGTCGAACAGCCCCTCCGCCGCCAGCCGGCGCTTGCGCTCCTCCAGCATTTTCAGCAGGGCGCCTTCGCCGGCCAACTCCATCGACTCGACGATCAGCTGGTATTGCGAGCGGCCGGGGTAAGTGGTCATCCGTCCGGTGACGATGACTTCCAGCCCTTCCTCCGGCCGGACCGCCAGCTTCGCCATGGTGCCGCGCCAGCACACCGCCTCGATCACCGCGGTGTCGTCCTTGAGCCGCATGTAGCAGTGGCCGGAGCTGTGCTTCTTCGGCTGGCTGATCTCGCCGCGGACGCGGACGAAGCCGAATTCCTCCTCGATGCTGCGCTTCAGCCGGCGGGCGAGGTCGCCGACGGTGAATTCCGGCAGGTTGGAGCCGGGGCGCGGTTCGGGGGCGATCAGGGGTGCGTTGTCGGACGTCATGGCGCTCTTGAGTTGGGGCGCCGCCATGATACAAGGCGCGCAGTTCGCAACAAGGCGGAAGGAGCGCCACCCCATGAAAGTCCTCGTCGTCGGATCGGGCGGTCGTGAGCACGCGCTCTGCTGGGCCATTGCCAATTCGCCGCTGTGCGACGCGCTCTATTGCGCGCCGGGCAACGCCGGCATCGCCGATGTCGCCACGCTGGTTCCCATCGGGTCGGAAGACGTTGATGGGCTGGTGCGCTTCGTCCAGGACAACGCCATCGACTTCGTCGTCGTCGGTCCGGAAGGCCCGCTGGTGCTGGGTCTGGTCGACAAGCTGACCGCGCTGGGCGTCAAGGCCTTCGGCCCCAGCGCCGCGGCGGCGGAGCTTGAAGGCTCCAAGGGCTTCATGAAGGACATCCTGGCGAAGTACGGGGTGCCCACCGCCTTCTACGAGCGCTTCAAGGACCCGGAGGCCGCCAAGGCCTATGTCCGCAAGCATGGCGCGCCAATTGTGGTGAAGGCCGACGGTCTGGCCGCCGGCAAGGGCGTCACCGTCGCCCGAACCGAGCAGGAAGCCTTCGAGGCCATCGACGACGCGCTGGTCGGCGGCCGCTTCGGCGCCGCCGGTGCCGAGGTGGTGGTCGAGGAGTTCCTGGATGGCGAGGAGGTCAGCTTCTTCGCGCTGTGCGACGGCGAGAACGCGCTGCCGCTGGCTTCCGCCCAGGACCACAAGGCGGTCGGCGACGGCGACACCGGCCCCAACACCGGCGGCATGGGCGCCTACTCCCCGGCGCCGGTGCTGACCCCCGACCTGCAGGACCGCGTGATGCGCGAGATCATCCTGCCGACGGTCAAGGGCATGGCGGCGGAAGGCAAGCCGTTCAAGGGCGTGCTGTTCGCCGGCCTGATGATCATGCAGACGCCGGACGGTCCGGTGCCGAAGACGCTGGAGTTCAATGTCCGCTTCGGCGATCCGGAATGCCAGACGCTGATGATGCGGTTGAAGTCCGACGCGCTGGCGGCGCTGGTGGCGGCTGCCGATGGCGTGCTGGACAGCATCGACCTGCGCTGGCACGACCAGACCGCGCTGTGCGTGGTGATGGCGGCCAACGGCTACCCTGGCGACTATGCCAAGAACACCGAGATCCGCGGGCTGGACAAGGCCGGTGCGGTGGAGAATGTGACCGTCTTCCACGCCGGCACCAAGCGCGCCGAGGATGGCCGTGTGCTTTCGGTCGGCGGCCGGGTGCTGGGCGTCACCGCGCTGGCCCCGACGGTGGCCGAGGCGCAGGCGGCGGCCTACAAGGCGGTGGACGCGCTGGACTGGCCGGACGGCTTCTGCCGCCGCGACATCGGCTGGCGGGCGGTGGGGCGGTAAGGGCCGCTTCCGCTTCGACAGGAAACCGGGGGCGCATCGCTGCGCCCCCTTTTCATTTCAGCATCACGCCCGCAGCCGCTCCGATGCGGTGGCGATGTTCTGCGACACCACCTCGATGTCGCGGACCACGCGGGTGACGCTGTGGGCGATCTCCTTGGTCGCCGATTCCTGCTGCGACACGGCGGCGGCGATGGTCGTGGAGATCTGCTGAACGTCGGTGACGATGGCGCCGATGCGGCGGATGGCGTCGACCGCGTGCAGCGCCTCCTGCTGGACCGAGGCGATCTGCGCGGCGATGTCGTCGGCGGCGCTGCCGCTCTGCTGGGCCAGCGACTTCACCTCGTTCGCCACGACGGCGAAGCCGCGGCCGGCTTCTCCGGCGCGGGCGGCCTCGATGGTCGCGTTGAGCGCCAGCAGGTTGGTCTGCGAGGCGATGCTGTTGATCAGCTTGGTGATGGCGCCGATGCGCTCCGCCGAGGTGACCAAGGCTTCCACCGCGGCGTTGGTGCGCGACGCCTCTTCGGACGCCTTCAGCGAGGCACCCGACGCCTCGTTGGCGCGGTTGCTGATGTCGGAGATCGAGGCCGACAGCTCCTCCGTCGCGGCGGCGACGGTCTGGGCGTTGGCGGTGGCGCGGTCGGCGGCGGTGCCCACCTCGCGGTCCAGCGATTCGGCAAGTCCGGAGACGGTGCGGCGGCGCTCGCCGTCCATCTCCACCTGCCGCAGTTCGGACAGCTTCTCCGCATCGATGTCGATCAGCGATCCGCAGGCGCGCAACGCCACGCCGTTGTTGTCGCGGGCGACCCCGCCGATGGCGCGGAACCAGCGATAGCTGCCGTCCTTCACCTTCAGCCGGTAATCGACATCATAGCCGGTACGGCCGCTGCGGTCGTTCAGGCAGGCCATGAAGGCGTCGAAGGTCGGCTTGGCATCGTCCGGATGCAGCCGGTCGGCCCAGGAACCGACCTTATCCGGGAAGCCCGCCTTGTCGTCGCGGTCGAAGCCGGCGAGCCGGCGGAACTCCGGCGACCAATGCCAGCGGCTCTGCGCATGCATCGGATCGCCATTGTGGAAGACCGCGTCCCACAGCCCGACGCCGGCATGGCGGTCGAGCAGCTTTGCCCGCTCCAGTTCATTGCGTTCGGCGTCGATGTCGATCAGGGAACCGCAGGCGCGCAATGCCAGACCGCTGCTGTCGCGGGCGACGCCGCCGATGGCGCGGAACCAGCGATAGCTGCCGTCCTTCACCTTCAGCCGGTAATTCACATCGTAGCCGGTGCGTCCGCTGCGGTCGTTCAGGCAGGCCATGAAGGCGTCGAAGGTCGGCTTGGCGTCGTCCGGATGCAGCCGGTCGGCCCAGGAACCGACCTTGTCCGGGAAGCCCGCCTTGTCGTCGCGGTCGAAGCCGGCGAGACGGCGGAACTCCGGCGACCAGTGCCAACGGCTCTGCGCGTGCATCGGATCGCCGTTGTGGATCACCGCATCCCAAAGCCCGACACCCGCATGGCGCCCCAGCAGGGCCAGCTCTTCGGCGGCCTGATTGTCCTGCGGCTTGCGGAACGACAACATTTCGTAACTCCTGATGGCTGAAGGCGGTCAGGGCATCATGAGCATATATTCGCTAAACAAACACTTAACAGAGTGAACCGTATTTACACGAACTATATGCGTCGGTTGTTCCGGATGGGGGATTTTCACCTGTCTTTGCTATGGCATGAATTGCGGGGCATAAGCCTGACCGTTGCGCAATTCTATTGCATGGCGTCAGCAATAACATTGCGCAACGGAGCCGACTGAGACCCACGGGGCGCTCACCGCCGCTCCCTGAAGAACCCCCGCAGCAGCGCGCCGGCCCGTGTCTCGCCGATGCCGCTGTAGACCTCCGGCACATGGTGGCAGGTGGGCTGAGTGAAAAAGCGCGGACCGTGGTCCACCGCGCCGCCCTTTGGATCGTAGGCGCCGTAATAGACCCGCCGGATGCGGGCGAAGCTGATCGCCGCGGCGCACAGTGCGCAGGGTTCCAGCGTCACATAGAGGTCGCAGCCGGGCAGGCGGGGCTGGCCGCGGGCGGCGCAGGCCTCGCGGATCGCCAGCAACTCGGCATGGGCGGAGGGGTCGCACAGCTCCTCGGTCCGGTTGCCGGCGGTGGCGAGGACGGAGCCCGTCGCGGGGTCGATGACGACGGCGCCGACCGGCACCTCGCCACGTGCGGCGGCGGCCTCGGCGGCGGCGAAGGCGAGGTCCATATAGCGGGGAGACGGCATGGCCGGGCAAGGTGCCAACCCCGCCGTCGGCGCGTCAACCGGATTCCGGCGTCCGGGCACTGGACTCGTGTTGCGGGCGGCGCGTCCAGGCCCTATGGTCCGGCCATGGACCGCTCCGATACCGCCAAGAAATCCAAATCCGCCACCCCTGCCGCCGGCTCCGCTGCCGACGGCGGCGAACGCATCGCCAAGCGACTGGCGCGCGCCGGGCTCTGCTCGCGCCGCGACGCCGAACGCTGGATCGCCGAGGGCCGCGTCGCGGTCAACAGCCGCGTGCTCGACAGCCCCGCCTGCGTGGTGCGCCCCGGCGACATCGTGCAGGTCGACGGCAAGGTCATTCCGGAACCGGAGCCGGCCCGCCTGTGGCGCTATCACAAGCCGTCGGGGCTGGTCACCACCGCCCGTGACGAGAAGGGGCGCGAAACCGTCTTCGACCGCCTGCCGCCCGAGTTGCCGCGCGTGGTCTCCATCGGCCGTCTCGACCTGACGACCGAGGGGCTGCTGCTGCTGACCAACGACGGCGAACTGGCCCGCTTCCTGGAACTGCCGGCCACCGGCTGGACCCGCCGCTACCGCGTGCGCGTCTTCGGCGAGGTGGACGAGCGGCAACTGGCGGCGCTGGAGAAGGGGCCGACCATCGAAGGCGTCAAGTACGGTCCGATCGAGGCCGCGCTGGACCGCATCCAGGGCCGCAACGCCTGGCTGACCGTCAGCCTGAAGGAAGGCAAGAACCGCGAAATCCGCAAGGTCATGGAGTCGCTTGGGCTCCAGGTGAACCGGCTGATCCGCGTCGCCTACGGTCCCTTCCAGCTCGGCAAGCTGGAGGAGGGCGCCGTCGAGGAGGTGCCGAAGCGCGTCGTGCGCGAACAGATCGCCCCCTTCTTCGGCACGCCCGAAGGGGCGGAACCTGCCGAATCCGGGACCAAGCAGCGCGCCAAGGCCCGCGCCGATGCGGCGGTGAAGTCCGCTCCGGCGAAGGCGGCTTCCGGCGGCCGTCCGACCGGCAAGGCGGACGCCAAGACGGACGCCAAAACCGCTCCGAAGCGCGCGCCGCGCTCCGCCACCAAGCGGCACGAGGCCGAAGCCGCCCGCACCGAAGAGGCCAAGCCGGCCCGGCGCGGCGCATCGACCCGTGGCACCCTGTCTCTCGGCGGTGGTGCGGCGGCCAAGCCGGGTCGTCCCGGCAAGCCGGAAGGCGTGCGGTCCGACACCCGGCGGCCTGACGCAGGCCGGTCCGAGTCCCCGCGCTCCGAAGGCGCCCGTTCGCGGGATGCCAAGCCGAGGGACGCGAATCCCCGGGACGCCAAGCCGAGAGACGGCAAGGCTCCGGGCTTCAAGGCGGCCGAGTCCAAGGCGGCAGGACCCAAAACTGCGGGTCCCAAATCCACTGGCCCCAAATCCGCTGGCCCAAAGGGGAGCGGCCCGAAGGGTGCCGGCCCGGCGCCGCGGGGCGGGCCGAAGGGCGGGGGCGACAGGTCCGGTGGCGGTGCCGGCGGACGGACGGAGCGCCCGCGTGCGGATCGTCGGCGGTAAGCACCGCGGCCGCAGTCTGGTGGCGCCGGGCGGGCGCGACACCCGCCCCACCACCGACCGTACCCGGCAAGCCATCTTCAACATCCTGGCCCATGCCGACTGGGCGCCCGAGTTCGAGGGCGCCGCGGTCGTCGACGCCTTCTGCGGCACCGGCGCGCTGGGGCTGGAAGCCCTGTCGCGCGGGGCGTCCTGGTGCGGCTTCCTCGACATGGGCCGGCCGGCGCTGGACGCCGTGCGCGCCAATGTCGAGGCATTGCGCGAAGTGGCGAACGCCCAAATCCTGCGCGCCGACGCGACCAAGCCACCCCCGGCGTCCCACGCCTGCACGCTGGCCTTCCTCGACCCGCCCTATGGACAGGGGCTGGCGCCGCGTGCGCTGGAGGGGTTGCTGCGCGCCGGCTGGCTGGCCGACGGCGCGCTCGCGGTGGTTGAGGTTGCCGATCGCGACCCCTTGCCTCTTCCCGACGGTTTCACGGCGGTCGATGAACGCCGCTATGGCGACACCCGCGTCGCCTTCCTGACGGTCCGCCGCCCGGCCTGACCGCAGGGACGGACACCGCGGCCCCCTCCCCGGGGTTGCCGGTCCGCTGTTTCAATCCCCCGAGTTTCATTTTTTGCCGACCATGCCCAAAGGCCGGTGGTGACGCATCCCTTGCGTTCCAAGGCGGCCATCCGTGTTTTTCCATCATGCGGAAAGACGAAACGGACTGTTGAGTTCCAAAACAATCCGAGCAAAAGATCATGTGTCGCCGATGCGGTTCCTTATGGAAACGGCGGCATCTATCTATCTCCTAAGACTGCACACCCTCGTTCGAGGGGGCCGTGCAGGTACCGGCACGGCTTCTTTTTGCAGAACCTACGTCAAAGCGGGTGAACCGACACAAGAACCGGTGTGGACCGGGCATCCAGCGCGACGCGAGTTATAGCTTTTACTTTGTCTGACTGTATGCCTACGGCGTCGATCCGTCCGTCGGTGTCTTTTTGTCCCCGGTTTTGGCATACCAGATTACATATCTGGCATTCCTAAATCGGGACAATCGAACTCCGAGCGATTGTCGGCATCCGCGCCGAGTTCCGGAAAAGAACCGTCAGCAAGAGCGGTCCGTCCGGGTCATTCCGCAATCGTGATTGGCGTGCCGGTCCCCGGGAGAGGGGCCGCGCCGCCGGCTCAGGCAAGTTAAACGGGAGGCACGATGGCTCATATGAATTCACAACCGGCGGCATCGGCGCCGCCGGTGACCGATGCGGTCCGCTGGACGCAGATCGTCGTCGGCATCGTCTGCATGGTGGCGGCGGCCAACATCCAGTACGCCTGGACGCTGTTCGTCCCGGAAATCCAGGCAACCCATGGCTGGACGCGCGCATCGATCCAGACCGCCTTCACCATCTTCGTCGTCGTGCAGACGTGGCTGACGCCGATCGAGGGCTATTTCATCGACAAGTACGGCCCCCGTGTGATCGTCGCCGCCGGCGGCTTCTTCACCGGCCTGTCCTGGATCGTCGACAGCTATGCCGGCTCGCTCAGCATGCTGTATGTCGGTTCGGCCATCGGCGGCATCGGCGTCGGTTGCGTCTACGCCACCTGCGTCAACAACGCGCTGAAGTGGTTCCCGGAAAAGCGCGGTCTGGCGGTTGGCCTGACGGCGGGCGGCTATGGCGCCGGCTCGGCGCTCACCATCCTGCCGATCTCGGCGATGATCCACAGCAGCGGCTATCAGACCACCTTCTTCTGGTTCGGCCTGCTGCAGGGCGCCATCATCATCGCCGCCGCGCTGTTCCTGCGCATGCCGCAGAAGGAGCAGGTCAAGGCCTCCACCAAGGTTGCGCAGACCCGCCGCGACTACACGCTGGGCGAAGCGATCCGCACCCCGGTGTTCTGGGTGATGTGGGCGATGTTCATCGGCACCGTCACCGGTGGCCTGATGGCGGTGGCCCAGCTGGGCGTCATCGCCCACGATCTGGGCGTGAAGGAAGCCCCGGTCAGCGTCCTCGGCCTGACCATGGCGGCTCTGCCCTTCGCCCTGATGCTGGACCGCGTGATGAACGGCATCTCGCGCCCGCTGTTCGGCTTCATCTCGGATCACATCGGCCGTGAGGCGACCATGTTCGTCGCCTTCACGCTGGAAGGCGTCGGCATCATCATGCTGAGCCGCTTCGGCCACGACCCGATGATGTTCCTGATCCTCAGCGGCATGGTCTTCCTGGCCTGGGGCGAAGTGTACAGCCTGTTCAGCGCCACCTCGGCCGACACCTTCGGCACCAAGCATGCCGGCAAGATCTACGGCGTCCTGTACTGCGCCAAGGGTGTCGCGGCTCTGCTGGTGCCGATGGGCAACCTGCTGATGGAAGCCACCGGCACCTGGGCGACCGTGCTGTACGTCACCGCCACCATGGACCTGACCGCGGCGGCCTGTGCGCTGCTGGTTCTGAAGCCGATGCTGGCCCGCCACCATGCCCGCAACGCCGAACTGGCGCGCCGGGCCGAGCAGGGTGAAACCGGACATGCCGTGCCGGTCGGCGCCGCCGCCGGCACCGCCAACGGGTAAGGGGACGGTTGGGGGGCTGGTTCAGGGAACTGGCTGATGAAAACGGGCCGGGGATGCGCAAAGCACCCCGGCCCATTTCGTCGGCCGCATCATTCATTCGATCCAGAAAGGGCGGTCCTTGGCCTTGTCGGACTTCGCCTCATTCCGGGCCGCCTGCTGGAAGCGGTCGGAAGAGAACAGGATGCCCGGCTCTTCCTCCGTCTCCTCCTTCTCGGGCTCGATCACGGTGAAGCCGCCGCGGCCGCTGGCCATATAGACGGCGTGGCCGATCATGCCGGTCAGCGCGAGGAACAGAAGGGCCTGGGTCTCGATCATGGCGAAAACGTCCTTATCGGGGAGGGGAGGGCGTCGACAGGAACAACAGCGCATGACCGCAAACGGCATCCCCCGCAGACGGTGATCGCCCACGGTGACGGCCAAGTCATGCTGTGCTGCAACATAAGCAAACTGGCATGCCACCGCAAAAAGTTTTGCATGCCAGATGCCGGATGCCTGACCTGCAACTTTGCCGCAGGGTCTCCTACCGCCAAAGACCGGTCCTCCGCCGCAACCAAACCGGCCCTGCCGCTGTTCCCCGCCTGTCGGCCCCGCTTTTAGGGCCGGGGATCGGCAAAAGGGATGGAGCGGCCATGATCCGGGACCTTTGGTACAAGAACGCGGTCATCTACAATCTGTCGCTGTCGACCTTCATGGACGCCAACGCCGACGGCATCGGCGATTTCCAGGGGCTGCTGCGCCGGTTGGATTACCTGCAGGGGCTGGGGGTGACCTGCCTGTGGCTGGGGCCGTTCCAGACCTCGCCGATGAAGGACGGCGGCTATGACGTCGCCGATTACTACAGCGTCGATCCCCGCTACGGCACGCTGGGCGACTTCGTGGAGTTCACTCATGCCTGCGAGCAGCGCGGCATCCGCGTCATCATCGATCTGGTCATCAACCACACCTCCGACGAACATCCCTGGTTCAAGGACGCCTGCAGCGATCCCAACAGCAAGTATCGCGACTGGTACGTCTGGTCGGACAAGAAGCCGGAAAATGCCGACAAGGGCATGGTCTTTCCCGGCGTGCAGAAATCGACTTGGACTTATGACCGCGAAGCCAAGGCCTGGTACTTCCACCGCTTCTACAAGTTCCAGCCCGACCTGAACACCTCGCACCCGGAGGTGCATGCCGAACTTCTGAAGATCATGGGCTTCTGGATTCAACTGGGCGTCGCCGGGTTCCGGATGGATGCCGTGCCCTTCATCATCGCGGAAAAGGGGGCGGACATCGCCAAGCCGAAGGAGCAGTTCGGCATGCTGCGCAGTTTCCGCGAATTCGTGCAGTGGCGGCGCGGCGATGCCGTGCTGCTGGCGGAGGCCAACATCCTGCCGGAAGACGACCTGGAGTATTTCGGCGAGGACGGCGACCGCTGCCACATGATGTTCAATTTCCAGGTGAACCAGCACCTGTTCTATGCGCTGGCCACCGCCGATACCGGTCCGCTGGCCAAGGCGTTGGAGATCACCAAGCCGCGCCCGGCCACCGCGCAATGGGGCTGCTTCCTGCGCAACCATGACGAACTCGACCTCGGCCGGTTGACCGACGAGCAGCGCCAGGCGGTGTTCTCCGCCTTCGGGCCCGAAAAATCCATGCAGCTCTATGACCGCGGCATCCGGCGGCGGCTGGCGCCGATGCTGCACGACGACCGGCGGCGGATCGAGCTGGCTTACAGCCTGATGTTCACCCTGCCGGGGACGCCGGTCATCCGTTATGGCGATGAGATCGGCATGGGTGACGACCTGTCGCTGCCCGAACGCGAGTGCGCCCGCACGCCGATGCAATGGTCGGACGAACCGCATGGCGGCTTCACCAAGTCCGACGAACCGGAAAGCCCGGTCATCAGCGGCGGCGTCTTCGGGTTCGAGCGGATCAATGCCGCGATTCAGCGCCGCGATCCTGAATCACTGCTGAACTGGACCGAGCGCATCATCCGCATGCGCAAGGAGTGTCCGGAGATCGGCTGGGGCGACTTCCGCATCCTGAAGACCGGCCGGCCGGAGGTGCTGGCTCTCCGGTATGACTGGCGCAACAACGGCGTGGTGGTTCTGCACAACCTGTCGGACAAGCCCTGCGAGATCGTGCTGGACGTGGACGGGCACGGCGAATCCTGCCGGCTGGTCAACCTGCTGTCGGAGGACCACAGCGAACCCGACGCCGAGGGCCGCCACCGTCTGGTGATGGAGGCCTACGGCTATCGCTGGTTCCGGGTCGGCGGGCTGGATTACCTGCTGCGGCGGACGGAGGCGGACAAGAGGCCCGGCGAGGACGTTTAGGCGCGATCTTTTCTATGCGACATCCAGCCGGACCGGACCGTCCTCGTCCGTCCGGTCATAGGCGGCGCGGGCCTCCAGCATCTGTGCGATGTGGGTCTCGGCCCACACGCGCAGGGGCACCAGCGTTTCTGCCAGCGTCGCGCCCAGCGGCGTGATGGAATATTCGACGGTGACCGGCACGGTGGCGAAGACCTTGCGGCTGACCAACCCGTCGCGCTCCAGACTTTTCAAGGTCTGCGACAGCATCTTCTGCGAGATGCCCTCGATCTCGCGGCGCAACTGGTTGAAGCGCATCGGCCCTCCTTCCAGCAGACCGAGGATCAGCACCGTCCATTTGTCGGCGATCCGGTCCAGCGCTTGGCGCGTCGGGCAGGCGGATGCATAGGCGTTGCCATCCTGATCGGTTCTGCACTGGTGCACGACAAATCCCCCGGCAGCCGGCCGCCCGCGGTTACGCGCGGGTGACCATGTAACGAAAAGGTGCCTTCTTTACACCAGATTTCCAAACGGCCATCAAGTCACCATTGGAAACCTAGTGAAAGAACACCTGCCATGAACATCGCCATCATCGGTGCCGCCGGCCGCGCCGGCAGCCGCATCCAGGCCGAACTGCTGCGCCGCGGCCATAGCGTGACCGCCATCGTCCGCGACCCCGCCAAGGTCGCCGCTACCCCCGGCCTGACGGTGAAGGCCGGCGACGCCAACGACGCCGGGACGCTCGCCCCGCTGCTGGCCGGCCATGACGCGGTGGTCAGCGCCGTGATGTTCCTGATGGGCGATGCCGACAGCCTGATCGGCGCGGTGAAGGCATCGGGCGTGCCACGCTATCTGGTGGTCGGCGGTGCCGGCAGCCTGGAAGTGGCGCCGGGCGTGCGGGTTCTCGACCTGCCGGAATTCCCCGAAGCCTACAAGGCCGAAGCCACCAAGGGCGCCGAATTCCTCGACCGCCTGAAGGCCGAGCCCGCTTTGAACTGGACCTTCCTGTCGCCATCCGCCGAGTTCGTACTGGGCGAACGGACGGGCAAGTTCCGGCTGGGCAGCGACGCGCTGCTGGCGGACGGCGCGGGGCGCAGTTGGATCAGCTACGAGGACTTCGCCGTGGCGCTGGTCGACGAGATCGAGACGCCGAAGCACGAGCGCAAGCGGTTTACGGTGGGGTACTGAGGGCAGGCGGGCGGCGTTCGGAATGGGCGCCGCCCGTTTCGTATGTGAGAACCGTTTCAGGCCGCCCGCTGGACGGTATAGTCGCGCACCAGGATATCGACGGGGATATGCAGGCCCTCCGACAGCCGCCGGATCATCGGCAGGGTCAAGGCACGCTTGCGGTTCAGGATCTCGGCGACCCGGGCGCGGCTGCCGATCATCGGTTCCAGATCGTGCCGGGTCAGCCCGCGCTGTTCCATCATGAACTCGATGGCGCTGATCGGATCGCTTGGCGGGATCGGGTGGTTCGCCTCTTCATAGGCGTCCACCAGCATCATCAGGATTTCGAGCCGCGCACCGTCGGCGGTGTCGAGATCGGCCCCCCACAGGCGCTCGATTTCCTCCAGGGCGGCGGCATGGTCCTGATAGGACCGGATTGGGCGGATATCCATGATTACACCGTCCTTACGTCGATGGAGTCTTAAGTAATTGGAATTTCCTATTCAGAATTGTAACGCTGAACTTCCGCCTTTATGCGTCCCAATCCGCCCGCCTTTAACCATCCTTTATAACGACCTTTCGCCGCTCGCAAGGTAATGCCCATTAAATAAGCAACGGCAAGCGGGCTTTTACCAATATCATATAACCGGAAGCAAATTTCGACTCCACGCTTTGTCAAATGACCGTTTGACGGTATGTAATCATCACCATGTAATCGGCCAGAGCGCCGGTTTGTAGGATGCCTCGGGTCAAGATCTCCAGTTAATCCTGTTCCATTTAGGTCCAGCTCAGCGCTGAGGGTATTAATCCTCGACTTCTCTTTTTCTATTTGGGTAATGATAATGCGATGAAGTCTCTTCATCTCAGACTCAAAGGCTCTCTCGGAGAAATCAAAAACTAATGAATTAAATGATATTGGCACTATAAATCCTTTTGCTGCTCGTTCTAAAATTAAATCCCTATAACCGCGAATCCTTTCTAAGGCATGCCCTCTATATGCTTGGCCGCTGAAGGATGTGAAATCAATCGCTGTGTAAGATGGACTCACATCAGAAAATATGGATTGTATTCTGTGCGCAATGTCATTGCGATAATTAAGAAGAGTTTTTAATTCACCTACCTCTTCCTTGTCTAATAATCCTACTTTTAATGCGTAATTTATGGATGAGGTAATTTTTCTTCCATAATTTCTCCCACTCTCCGCTTTATGGTCAGGTGAGTCGGTAGTGTTTAATCGTGACTCTAGGGTTGTCTCCGAAATGTTAAAATTCTTGCTTCCCGTGTACTCGCATTTGTTATTGGGGAGTTCTTAATCATCTTCACGGCCAGATAGTTCGAAGAGCTTTGGAGTCATGTTGGCCAGAATGAGATTTCGCACCTCTTCTGCATAGAACAGATAAAGAGTCACCTCTATTGACCGGTATCGCATAACATTGAGATCAAGCGCAGTAGGTCGACGGCCGAAAGGGCTGTCATATTGGCTAAATGGAAAGTTGCGACCGAATAGCTTTCTTCGGCGGACTTTTGTAAAGCCATGCATTATTTTATTCCATATTATGAATCATAAAATTATAAATTACTGAACGACTCTCTTTGGTTTATGCTAGCGCTCTTCCTACCTCCGCCCAAACAGCCTCTCAATATCCGCCAGCTTCAGCTCCACATACGTCGGCCGGCCGTGGTTGCATTGTCCGCTGTGCGGAGTCGCTTCCATCTGCCGCAGCAGGGCGTTCATCTCGTCGACGCTCAGCGTGCGGCCGGCGCGGACGCTGCCGTGGCAGGCCATCGTCGCGCAGACCTCCTCCAGGCGTTCCTTCAGGGAGAGGGCGTCGCCCAGCTCGGACAATTCCTCGGCCAGATCGCGGATCAGGTTCTTCACATCGGACTGGCCGAGAAGGGCCGGAACCTCGCGGACCATGACGCAGCCGTGGCCGAAGCCTTCGATCACCAGACCAAGCTCCGCCAGCTCGGCGCTGCGGGCCAGCAGGCGGTTGGCGGATGGCTCGTCCAGCTCGATCAGTTCGGGGATCAGCAGCGCCTGACGCTTCACGCCGCCTTCCAGCAGAGCGGCCTTCATCCGCTCATAGACCAGCCGTTCATGGGCGGCGTGCTGGTCGACGATGACGATGCCCTCGCGGGTCTGGGCCACGATGTAGGTGGTGTGGACCTGTGCCCGCGCCGCGCCCAGCGGGTGACTGTCGAGCGGCGGCTCGGGCTTCTGCGCGGACGGGTCGGGGGTGCGGTATTCCGGCGGGCGGGCGCCAGGGGCGAAGCCGTTGCCGAAGCCGCTGAGACGGCCTTGCAAGGGCGGCAACCCCGTCTGGGTCGGTGCCTGGAAGGCGGCGGAGCGCTCCGCCAGACCGCGCGGCACGGCGGTCGGGGTGTAGGAACCGCCCCAGCCGCTGCCCGAACCGCCACCGGAACGGCCGTAGGGCAGGGGAGAAGGGGTGAAGCCGCTGTCGGTCCCGACATCGCCGGACTGCTCCGGCCGCAGGGCACCCAGCGTGGCGAGGCCGACGGTGGTGGAGGCGCGGTGGCCGGCCTCGGCAAGGGCGTGTTTCAGCGATCCGACGATCAGGCCGCGCACCAGACCCTGGTCGCGGAAGCGCACCTCGGCCTTGGCCGGGTGGACGTTCACGTCGACCTCCTGCGGGTCGATGTCGAGGAATAACGCCAGCATCGGGTGGCGGTCGCGCGGCAGGAAATCGGCATAGGCGGCGCGCACGGCACCGACCATCAACTTGTCGCGCACCGGGCGGCCGTTGACGAACAGGTGCTGGTGCTTGGCGGTCGGTCGGTGCAGGGTGGGCAGGCCGATCCAGCCGGCCAGCGATACATCCTCGCGCTGTGCCATCACCGGAACGGCGTTCTCCTGGAAATCGCGGCCCATCAGGGCGCCCAGCCGGGTCAGGCGTGCGTCCAGCAGGTCGCCCTGCGCCGCGCTCAGCCGCAGGCCGCCGCGTCCGCCGTCGCTGAGGGTGAAGGCGACGCCGGGATGGGCCATCGCCAGCCGTTCCAGGCAATCGGCGATGTGGTCGTATTCGGTGCGCGAGGCCTTCAGGAACTTCAGTCGGGCCGGCACGGCGGCGAACAGGTCGCGCACCTCGATCCGCGTGCCCTGGGCCAGGGCCGCCGGCTGCGGCGATCCCTTGGCACCGGCATCCACCGTCAGGCTCCAGGCGCTGTCGGCGCCGCGGGCGCGGCTGGTGATGGCCAGGCAGCTGACGGCGCCGATGGAGGGCAGCGCCTCCCCCCGGAAGCCGAGAGAGCGGATGTCGAGCAGATCGTCGCCCGGCAGCTTGGAGGTGGCATGGCGTTCGACCGCCAGAACCAGCTCGTCCGCGGTCATGCCGCAGCCGTCGTCGGTGACGGCGATCAGCGACTTGCCGCCGTCGCGCGCCACCACGTCGATGCGGGTGGCGCCGGCATCGATGGCGTTCTCCACCAGCTCCTTGACGGCGGCGGCGGGACGTTCGACCACCTCGCCGGCGGCGATGCGGTTGACCAGTGTTTCGGGAAGCAGTCGGATCGGCATGCCCATAGATATAGTGGCAGCCGGCGCGCGGCACCACCATCTTCGGCCATGTTTGCGCGCTTACAGACCCTTCAGGGCCTTCATATAGTCGACCAGCTTGCGTTCGTAGAAGGGCTGCGGCGACTGGTAGCGGGCGACGAGGCCGGCCTCCGCGGTCAGCTTCACCACGATACCCATGCAGGACACGTCGACCGGATCGCCGCCGATGTCGAACTGCAGGCGGAAGTCGAACTTCTGCTTGGCGATCAGGTCGCCGTCATAGGGACGGATGCGGAAGGAACCGAGGACGAACTCCTCCGGCACATATTCGTGGTGGTCGATCACGATCTTGGGCAGGGAGGACGGGCGCTCCTTGCGCGGTTCCGCGGCGGCCTTCGTGCCACCCGGTTCCTTGTTGCCTCCGGAAAATCTCGACAGCCAAGACATGAAGAGCGACGTCCCCTCGTTTCGAAGACCTGAAACCGTGCCGACATATTCCGACAGTTTCGGCGCCATATCCTTTAACAACGGTTAATGACGTAAGCATCGGTTACGGCTTGGAAATTTCCGTATTCAGGATCCGCTTCGACGGTGATGTCGCTCGACTTTCAGGGTTCCACCACCCTGCCGCCCTGGCCGGGGCCGTGCTACGGTCGACCCTCGCCTTGCCGTTGCCCGTTGGGGAGGGTCCGCCATGCCGCTGTTGCCGGTGATCCGCGATTTCGCCGCCGAGGCCTCGGACCCACGGCGCTATGCGGCGCTGGACGGCGGATGGTCGCTGGCGGTGGCCGACGTCACCGGCAGCACGCAACTGGCCGGGCAGGGCCGTCACCGAGACGTGAATTTCGTCGCCGCTGGTGTGGTCGCGGTGCTGTCCGACGCGGTAAGGGTCGGGCAGGAGCAGGTAGCTTGCCAGTTCGGTGGCGACGGCGCCATCGCTGCGGTGCCGTCGGGGCGGGAGGACGCGGCACGGACCGCGCTCTCGGCGCTCGCCCACTGGTCGGCGGAGGTGATGGACGTGCCGCTGCGCGTCGGGCTGGTGCCGGTGCGGGCGCTGCTCGACCACGGGCTGGAAGTCATGGCCGCCCTGCACGATGTCGGCAACGGCAACAGCTTCGGGCTGTTCCTGGGCGCCGGGGTGGTGGCGGCCGACGCCTGGGTGAAAGAGGATGCGCGCTGGCGCCTGCCGCCGCAGAAAGGGCCGCTGCCGGGGCTGGAGTCGGTGTCCTGCCGCTGGAACCCGGTGCCGCCGCGGCGCGGAACCGTACTGTGCGTGATCGTCGATGCGGTCGATTCCGGTGCGGCCGGGCTGCTGGAACTGGCCCGCGTCCAGCGCGCGATCGAGGCGATCGTGCCCACCGCCGGGGCCGCTCCGCTGGGGGTGGGGGAGCGGCTGGAGGCGCGCTGGCCGCCGGATTGGCGCGCCCTGCTGATGGAGGCGCGCGGCGGCAGGGACGGCGCCGGTTTGGGCACGCGCATCCGGCGGGCGGGCAAGGCCTTGGCAGGGTCGGGGCTGCTGGTCCTGCTGCTGAAGCTGGGGCTGTCGCTCGGCGGCTTCGATCCGCAGCGCTACCGCCGCCACATGGCGGAGCGCACCGATTTCCGCAAATCGGCCGGCGGGCCGCGGCTGGTGCTGGACGTGACGGAGGGGGAGGCGGACGCGATCGAAAGGCTGCTGGCCCAGGCGGCCCAGGCCGGCTCGATCCGCTACGGCACCGCGCGGGCCGATGCCACCACCGTCACCTGTCTGGTCGGCGATGTGACGGCCGACCGCCATGTGCATTTCGTCGACGGCGCCGGGCTGGGCTTCTGGCGCGCCTCGGTCATGCTGAAGGCGATGAAGGCGCGGGAAAAGGCCGGGCAGGAAGGTGGGGCGGCGAAGGGGATGGAAACCGTCGCCCCAAGCTGAGTTGGCGGAAGGTGCCGCAGGACCGGGATCAGAACCGCCCGGCCACGCGCCGGCCGACGTCGTCCGACGGCACGATCTCGGTTCCGATCGGCCAGAGAGCCAGCAGCGCAAGCTTCAGATGCGCCCAGGCGAAGGGCAGGCCGATGATGGTGATGGCAAGGCCGACCGCCGAGATCAGATGGCCGAGCGCCAGCCACCAGCCGGCCAGCACGAACCACACCACATTACCCACGAAGCCCAAGGCGCCTGTGCCCATGTCTTCGCGCCCGCGGAACTCATCCCGGCGTACGGCGGTTTGCCCAAAGGGGAGCAGGGTGTAATGGGCGATGGTCAGGGCGGACCGGGCCCAGGGCAGGCCGACGATGGACAGAGCCATCAGAACCGCGGCCAGCAGCCAGCCCAGCGCCATCCAGATGCCGCCCGTGACCAGCCACAGCAGGTTGAGGAGAAGACTGAGCAGAGACATGACACGAAACCCTCCCTTTCGCCGCAGATGTGGGGACGGTCGTACCGCGCGCCTAGAGGTGGGCCGTTCAGATCGTGGCCTTTCGGGCTTTGGCCACTCCAAAGATGGAGCACCCCGTCCGGCGGCGCGAAAGAGGGGGTGGTGTATGCCATCCATGCCTTGAACCGTATCCGTTCGGTCCACAGATCCGGTACAGGCATCATGACGACGCATCCGGACGGGTCCTTCGTCGGCAGCATCGCCGGCGGGCCGCCCGTTTCCGGTTCACACGGATCGGAGGCCGCATGAACGAGGCTTTGAACACCGACTCCGGCGCCGATGCGCCGAACGTCCCGGGCGACGGCGAATCGCTCTCGCCGGTGGTCGCTGCCATCCTCGGCACCGCCGTCGCGGCGGCGGCCAAGCGCGGCGGCAACGGCGATGTGGTCCGCGGGCTGATCGCCGGTCTGCGCATCCTGCGCGCCACCGTCGAGGAGGAGGCCGGCTACACCATGGCCGCCGCGGTCGACAACGCCATCCGCACCCGCCTGCTGGCCGACAACCTGTCGCGTCTGCGCGTCAGCGGGGAGAAGCCGCAGGCCATCCCATTGCCGGATCCCGGACCGGGCGCCAGCGCCGCGGCGGCCATCTTCGAAAGCGCCGCGGAATCCTGCCTGACCGTGAATGCCCATGCCGAGGACAACGGGCCGCTGGAACATGCGGTCTTCGCCTTCACCGCACAGTTGCTGCAACAGTTGGGTGGAGCACCGGAATGGCGCAGCCTGGCCGGCGAGCTGCGCCGCCCGCTGGCGGTGGCACCGGATGGCGAGGGCGAGGAGGTGACCCTGCATTGACCGCTTGGCATTAACCGCTTGCCTTGCCGGCCGGCGGCCTGTGGTCCGGACTTATCGGCAAGTCTTGGAATTTGCTTTGCTTTTGTCGTGTTTCGGCGGCGGCTGAAACCTTTTGCGGGCAGGACGGCTTTTCGGGCCGTGTTAAGGTTTCTGCCCGATTTATCGTACGGGACGATTTGGGTTCCGCTTCGTTAGGGTTGGCTTCGGCGATGGGGCAGTCCCATCGCGGAACGCCAGCACCGGGGACCGCGACCGTGTTCTTTCACACCCAGCCTTCCACCGTCCGCGCCGGACGGGCAAATGCCGCCCGCTTTCCGGTGACCGGCTTGGCCGTGGACGGGGCCTTGAAGGGGGTGGGCGACCGTACGGCCGACCGTGCCGGCGATCCTTCCGGACGGCGGGTGATCTTCCTTCATCCCGGCAAGGGGGCTTGGTGGCGCCTGCTGGACCATGTGCCGACGGGCCAGGAATGGCTGACCGTGCCGGCGTCGGCCGGGGCGGCGATCCTGTCCCCCCTGCTGGTTGAGCGCGGCGGGCGCCGGCCGGTGCTGGTGGCGGGGGCGGTGACGGCGCCGCTCGCCATCGCCGCGGCGCTGGATTACCCGGAGCGGGTCGGCGGTGTGATGATCGTCGACGATGTCGGGGCCGAATCACCGATGCGCCGCCGTTGGAATGCGCTGGCCGGCCGCTTCGGATGGGCGCTGCCGGCGGTTCTGTCCGGCGATCTGGGAGATCTTGTTTCCGAATTGCCGGCGGTGCGGGTGCCGGTGACCCTGATGCAGGGCAGCGACCCGGCCGGCCTCTTTGCGAGGCTGGAGGACGGGCTGACCGGCTGCCGGACCTTGACGGTCGTCGCGGTGCCCGACGCCGTCGCCGTCCGCCCGCGGACCCATGCGGCCGAACTGCGTGGCGCGCTGCTGGCGCTGGTCTCCGCGGTGGAGCGCGCGCAGCGGTAGGAGATCGGCGTTAGGAGAAAAGAGGTGGTAGCGGACCTGCGCGGTGCAGGTCCTCCCCCATCACAAACTCCGGCGTCACAAACTCTAACGTCACAAACTCTGGGCGGTGAGAGCGGCCTGGGTGCGGTTGCGGACGCCGAGATGCCGCAGGATCGCGGTGACGTGGACCTTCACCGTGCCTTCCGTCAGCCCCAGCTCATGGGCGATCTGCTTGTTGGATTTGCCGTCGCGCAGGCGGGCCAGAACGTCGCGCTGGCGTGGCGTCAGCTGGTCGCCGTTGCCGTTCCCCAGCGCCGTGGACTCGTCCATCGTGTCGCCGGAGCCGTTCCCACCGTGGCCGCCATGCATCTGCTCGACACGGTCGCCGCCGCGGATCGCCTGTTCGGGAAGATAGATGCCGCCGGCAAGCACCAGCTGCAGCGCGCCCAGCAGAACCTTGGCGCTGGAGGATTTCGGGATATAGCCGGCGGCGCCGTTCTCAAGGGCCGCCAGCAGGTCGGAGCGCTTCTCCGATCCCGACACCACCACCAGAAGCGCCTTCGGCAGGCTGGCATGAATGTCGCCGAGCGCCGAGAAGCCGGTCCAGCCCGGCATCCCGAGATCGAGCAGGATCAGGTCGAAGGGTCTGGTCCCATCGCACAGTGCCCGCACCTCGTCATAGGTGCTGGCTTCGAAAAACGTCATGTCGGCGTCGAATTGCGCCAGCAGCCGGCGCAGACCGTCTCGGAACAGCAGGTGATCGTCGGCGATCAGCACGTTCATCGCGGGCATTTCCAGAAGGTTGCGGCGATCCGACACCGGGATGGCGTCATCGGCCCGGACGTTCACATAGGAACGCCCGTTCTGACGCTGTAGTTCGCTTTTGGTCTTAGACCGCTTCCTCTATGCCCGTCGCCCTTTCCTGGCCGAGGGGCCGGGCCACACCCCGAATTCAGGGTTCCGGAAACGGAAAAGCGCTGCAAAAGGCAACGCTCCGCTCCGCCGACCGCCTGCCCCGGATGGAAGGGGCGGGCGGCCTGGACGGAAGGCGGGCGAGACCTTTTGGCAGAGCGGTCGAATGGATCAGACGGTGGCGGCGACGCCGGCCTCGGCAGTCTGGTCGCCGATGCCGTTGTTCAGCGCCCAGATGGCGGCCTGGGTGCGGTTGGAGGCGTTGATCTTGCGCAGCAGGCTCTTCAGGTGAACCTTCACGGTGGCTTCCGTGATGTTCAGGTGGTTGGC